>DATKUQ010000624.1:0-7478 GCA_035530495.1 Burkholderiales bacterium | reverse complement strand
CCGTCACGTACGAACCGATCCGCCCGAATTGATGCGCGGGTAGCGGCAGGCCGCGATCGGCCTGATAGGAGGGGCGCCCTCGCCCCGACAAGTGCCAAATCCAACCACCTGTCGGCCCGAGGGCGGGCCTCCCACAGGCCGGTGGAGGGGCGCCGCGGCCGATCCGGGAAACAAAAAAGGGCAGGAAGAATCCTGCCCTTTCATTGATAAGAAGAAGACTTACTTCTTCATTTCTTCCTTCTTCTCTACTTTCTTGGCTCTTTTCGCATTGTGCGTCACCTTGGCCTTGTGCACTTTGGCCTTGCGCACCTTGGCTACGCGCACCTTGGCTTTGTGCTCTTTCTTCACGGTCTTCTCGGTCTTTGCGGCGGCGGGTGCTGCTTGGTCCGCGGCAAAGACAGAAACGGTTGAAACCGCGAACATGGCGGCGACCAAGGCTGACAGAAGCTTACTCATTTTGACTCCTCGTTGATGGATTAAGTTACCGGCGCGCTCCCTACCGCCTCTACCGATCTTCGGCTTTGAGGAGCCGTCGTTGATAATGCGGTCTAAGCAAAGCGGTTTTAGCCGCGTTGCCGGAACACTCAGTAACGCCCAAGCCGCCAAGTCGTTGACACGTTCCACTGAACTTAGTCCGGCGCCGGCCATGCGGAGGCCCCCTGATAAGCAAAGCCATGCCGCGAATACCGCCGCGGATGGCCGGCCCGGCTCGAAAAGTCCTGCCGGCATCCGGCCCGCGCAGCCCGGGCCGCGCTATCATGCGCCGGGTATTTCAAGGTCCGGAAAGCGGGCCTGAAGTCCCGATTCCCTTGCTAGGAAAACCGCTGCGGAGCGAGGGGGGCAAGCGTGAAGGAAAAACCTGTGCCGCACATTCACGGTTCCAGATAGAAATGGACCTATCCGCATTTTGGGCGCTCGCCGCCGCGGCCTGCGTCGGGGCGGGCATGATCACCGCGCGCCAGGGCCTGCGCTATGCCTCTCCCATTGCCGGCGCGGCGATAGGCGTCCCGTCCTCCGCGCTGGCTTTCTGGTGTCTGGCGCCTTTCCTGCTCGAGCGCAGCGGCCTGAACCCGGCCGCAATCGGCATTTTCGCGCTCGTCGGCCTGTTCTTTCCCGCGGCGGTGACGCTGTTGAGCTATACCGGCAATCTGCGCATGGGGCCGACGATCACGAGCTCGATTGCCTGCACCACGCCTTTGTTCGCCCTGTCCGGCGCCATCCTGTTCCTCGGCGAAAGGCTCACCCCGGGGAACGTGCTCGGCACCGGCGGCGTCGTGCTGGGCGTGCTCGCGCTGAGCTGGGGCGGCAAGGCGCGTGCGCGCAACTGGCCGCTGTGGGCGATCGCGCTGCCGGTCGGGGCGGCGGCGCTGCGCGCGCTGGCGCAGGTGCTGACCAAGGCCGGCCTCGCGCTTTGGAGCAATCCTTATGCCGCCACGCTGATCGGCTACACCGTTTCCTCCGTGGTCATCCTCGCCGCGACGCGCCTGCGTGCGGCGCGGGTGCCGACCGACCGCCGCGCCACGCCCTGGTTCGTCGCCACCGGAATGCTGAACGGCGCCAGCCTGTTCATGATGTACACGGCCCTGGCCGGAGGAAAGGTGGCGCTGGTCTCGCCCATCGTCGCGACCTATCCGCTGTTCACGCTCGTGCTGAGCATGCTGTTCCTGCGGCATGAGCGCATCACGCCGCGCGTGGCGCTGGGGGCGGTGCTGACGGTGGCCGGGGTGGCGGTGCTGCTGACGTTCTAGAGTTTGAACCCAAGCGTGACGGACAGGCCTTTGCCCTGTTCGCCCTCCCCCAGCCTCAAGCTCGCGCCATGCAGCTCGGCGATCCGCTTCACGATGGAAAGGCCGAGCCCGCTGCCGTATTCCTCCGTGCCCAGGATGCGATAGAAGCGCTGCCCGACCTTGTCGCGCTCCTCCGCCGGGATGCCCGGCCCGTCGTCGCTGACCGTGAGCGTCGCCGTCTGCCGGTCGCGCGCGGCGCGCACGTGCACGCTCCCGCCCTCGGGGCTGTAGCGGATGGCGTTGTCGATCAGATTGCGCAGCACGATGGCAATGAGTCCGGCATGGCCGGGCACGGGCAATGCTGCGCCCTCGGCCAGATCGATTTCGACGCGTTTGGACAAGGCGAACGGCGCCAGTTCTGCGACCGCGTCGCGCGCCAGGGCCTGCAAATCGCAGGTCTCGGCCCTGGCTTCGGACTCGTCCGGATCGAGACGGGCCAGCGTCAGCAATTGCTGCACCAGATGGCTGGCGCGATCACAGCCCGCAATCACGCTGTCCAGGGCGTGCGCGCGCTCGGCGTCGTTGGCGGATGCGCGCGCCACTTGCGCCTGGGTCTTCAACGCCGACAGCGGCGTGCGCAGCTCGTGCGAGGCGTCGGCGGTGAAACGCCGCTCGTTTTCGATCAGTTGCGCCACGCGCTCGAACAGCCGGTTCAGGTTGTCGACCAGCGGCATGACTTCGGCCGGTACCGCCCCCGCGTCCAGCCGACCCAGCTTGCCCGGATCGCGCCCGGCCACCTGCCGTCCCAGCGCGGCCAGCGGCCGCAGTGCGCGCGCGACATTGAGCCAGACCAGGAGTCCGAGCAAAGGCAGCGCGATCAGCAAGGGCAGCAGCAGATTGGTCGCCAGGCTGGCCGCAATCTCGCCGCGTGTTTCGTAGCGCTCGCCGACCTGCACCAGATAGCGCCGCGCTCCATCCCAGGCGCTGAATACGCGCCAGCGCTTGCCTGCGATCAAGGCATCGCTGAAGCCTTCGTCCTGCCGCGACAGGCGGTGGTCGGGGGCGTTGGCCGAATGCAGGCGCAGCGTCTTGCCGTTCTCCCACATCTGGACCGCCACGCCGCGCGCGCGCTTGTGCAGCAGCGGCATGTGCTCGGTGTCGATCTCCTCCGGCTCATGCCCGGTCTGCGCCAGCAGCAGGGATGCCGACTGCGCCAGGTGGGCGTCGAGCAACTCGTCGAGTTCGTGCCGCGCGTCGAAATAGCTGAACACCGCCGTTGCCAGCCAGACGATCGCGATGCTCCCGAGCAGGGTAAGCAGCAGGCGCTGCTTGAGCGAGTAGGCGTGCGCCTGAATGCTCATGGCGCCTCGCGCGGCATCAGATAGCCGACACCGCGCACGGTGCGAAACAACTCCGGCGCCAGTTTGCGCCGCAGGTGGTGCACATGCACCTCGATCGCATTGCTCTCTATTTCCTCGCCCCAGGCATACAGGCGCTGCGCCAATTGCTCGCGCGACAGCACCCGCCCCGCGTTGAGCATAAGCTCCTGCAGCAGCGCAAACTCGCGCAGCGAAAGCTCGACCGGCCGGCCGCGAAAGCTCACGCGGCGGGCCGCGGGATCGAGTTCGATTTCGCCCACGCGCAGATTCGGCGCGGCTTCGCCGCTGGCGCGCCGGATCAATGCGCGCAGGCGCGCCGCGACTTCATGCAGGTCGAAGGGCTTGACCACATAGTCGTCGGCGCCGCCGTCCAGGCCTTTGATGCGGTCTTCGACGCGGTCGCGCGCGGTCAGGATCAGCACCGGCACCTTGTTGCCGCCGCGGCGCATCCGCTCGAGCAACTCCAGCCCCGAGAGTCGCGGCAGGCCGAGATCGAGCACGACGCCGGAAAACTCGCCGGCCTTCAGCGCGAGCTCCGCGGCGACGCCGTCCCTGACCCAGTCGACGTTGAAGCCGGACTGCGCGAGTCCGGCCTGCACGCCGTCGCCGAGCAGCCTGTCGTCCTCGACCAGAAGTATGCGCATGCTCAGGCCTGCGTACGCATCAGCCGTCTCCGTTATCGGCCGGCTGGACTACGGCGGAGGCAAGGGGCATACCGATCCCCGCAGGCAGCAGCCCGGCGCTGCCCGCCCAGAAGCCCAGGGTCGCGACGAGAACGGCTGCGCCGACGAACCAGTGCTTCCTGCGGATGCCATCGCCCGCGCGGCCCTTCTTGTAGCCGTTGAGCATGGCCGCGACGAGGTTCTCCCTGTGGATCAGACTGCTCACGATGACTGCGCCGATGTGGACCAGGACCAGCCCTAGCATGGCATTCGCCGCCGCCTCGTGCAACTCGGCGAGCCATTCGCCGCCGATTCCTTCGTAGGCGCCGTAGCCGGTGGCGGCCGCGAGCAGCGCCAGCGCGAGGATGGCGTAGATCGCGAGGCTGCCCGCCGGGTTGTGCCCGACGTGATGCTGCGGCGCGCGCGTGACCAGCGATTTGAGATAGCCGAGCACGCGCTGCGGCGCGATCGGAAACGAGCTGAAGCGCGCATAGCGCGTGCCGATCACGCCCCAGAACAGGCGGAACGCGACCAGTCCCAGCATCGTGTAGCCGAGCGCGACGTGGATGTCGCGATAGCGCTCCGACTCGGCAGTGACGAAGGCGCCGAGAAAGGACAGCGCGAGCAGCCAGTGAAACACGCGCGTGGGCAGGTCCCACACCAGGATGCGTTGTTTGTTCATTTCAGGCTCCATTTATCGCGGAATGCGCACCGCGTCTTCGTCGAAGTTGCCGCGCTCGGCGCCGCTATGGCAGGCGCCGCAGTTGGACGCGGTCCTGACCTGCGGGCTGTTCCAGGTGGATGCGCGGACTTCGCCGTGCTCGTGCCGGAACCAGCGCGTTTCGGTGATGCGCAGCGAGCCTGCTTCGACACCGCGCCTGCCTGTGCCCGCGTTGCGCTCGAGGAAGGCGCCGATCTCGGCCGCGCTCGCCGCATCCAGGCTCGCGTCGGTGCCGAAGTGCTTGCCCAGGCCGGCCATGATCTGGCGCCAGGTCGAGGCGGGCAAAAGCGCCGGCGGATAGGCGATATGGCAACTGCCGCATTCGGCCTTCCATTTGTCGTTCGCGACTGCAATCGTGCGCGGTTCCGCCAAGGCTTCGTTGATCAGCAGGCCGAAGGCGAACAACAGCGAAACCGCCCAGATGATCAGATCGACGAGCTTTACGTTGATGGTCTTGTTCATTCGGGTTTCCTATTTGGCGAGCGACATGAGATAGGCCAGCACGTCGCCTTTTTCCTGGGCGGTGCAGACGCGGCCGAGCACATCATTGCAGTTGCGCTTGAACCACTTTTCCGTTTTCGCCGCATCGGTGAAGCGCTGCGGATTCGCCGCCGGCGCCATGGGCGCGATGTCCTTGCCGGTCTTAACGTGCTTGCCCGGCCGCTGCGGGCTCAGGGTATGACAGGACGAGCAGCTCCAGTCGTTGCCGTGCGTGGCATTGAAGAACTGCTGTCCGCGCGCAGCCGAGAACCCGCTGAAGCCGGGCGCGGCAGCGCGCGCCTCAGCCTCGAGGTTTTTTTGAAATTCTGCCGGCGTCGCGGCTGCGGCCAGCAAGCCCGGCAAAGCGAGAGCACCCGCCAGCAGGAGCCCGGCTATGGATTTGGTCGTTTGCATGCTGCCTCCATCGGTATTGAACGATGGGGCGCACTGTAAAGGGCGAAGCTTAAGGAAACATTATCGGCGCGCGCGGCGCTGGAGGCGGTGCCGTTCGCGCTCCAAGATGCTTATTCGACATCTCATTCCGAGGCGCGCTTCAAATCAGTCGCGCAGCAACTCCAGCAGCGCCTCGCCGTAGCGCTCGAGCTTGCGCGCACCGACGCCCGACACCTGGCCGAGCGCGATCCCGCTCTGCGGACGCGCGCGCGCGAGCTCGGCCAGGGTGGCGTCGTGGAACACGACATAGGCCGGCACGCCGTGCTCCTTCGCCACGCCCGCGCGCCATTCGCGCAGGCGCTGCCACAGGCGCTCGGCCGCGGCGTCTAGCCCGGCCGCGCTTGCCGTCGAGCGCTTCGCAGCCGCCTTGGGCTTGCCTGCCTGCATCTGGCGCAGATGCACGGTCTGAGCGCCGCTGAGCACCGCGCGGCTCGCTTCGGTGAGCAGCAGCGAACCGTGGCCGGCGTGGTCGACGGCGAGCAGGCCCTGCGCCACCAGTTGGCGGAACACCGTGCGCCAGGCCTTTTCATCCAATTCCTTGCCGATGCCGAATGTGCTGAGCTCGTGGTGGTTCCACTGCAGCACCCGATCCGTATCCTTGCCGAGCAGCACATCGACCAGGTGCACCGCGCCGAAGCGCTGCCCGGTGCGATACACGCAGGACAGTGCCTTTTGCGCCGCGACGGTGCCGTCCCAGACCTGCGGCGGTTCGAGGCAGACGTCGCAATTGCCGCAGGGCTTCGATGCCTCGTCGAAATAGGCGAGCAGGCGCACGCGGCGGCAGCTGCTCGCTTCGCACATCCCCAGGAGCGCATCGAGCTTGGCCGCGGCGATGCGCTTGAACTGCGGCTCGGCGGTGGAGGCTTCTATCATGCGGCGCTGGTTGACCACGTCGCCCAGGCCGTAGGCCATCCATGCGTCGGCGGGCAGCCCGTCGCGGCCGGCGCGGCCAGTCTCCTGGTAATAGCCCTCGATGCTCTTCGGCAGGTCGAGGTGCGCGACGAAGCGCACGTCGGGCTTGTCTATGCCCATGCCGAAAGCGATGGTCGCCACCATGACGATGCCCTCTTCGCGCTGGAAGCGCGCCTGATGCAGGTTGCGCGTGTCCGCGTCCATGCCGGCGTGATATGGCAGCGCAGTCACGCCCTGCTCGACCAGCCAGGCCGCGGTCTCCTCGACCTTCTTGCGCGACATGCAGTAGATGATGCCCGCCTCGCCCGCGTGCTCGGCGCGCAGAAATGCGAGCAGCTGCGCCCGCGCATTGGCCTTTTCGACGATGCGGTAGCGGATGTTCGGCCGGTCGAAGCTCGACACGAAAGTGCGCGCGCCGTCGAGGCCGAGGCGCTGCACGATTTCCTCGCGCGTGACGCGGTCGGCCGTGGCGGTGAGCGCGATGCGCGGCACGCCGGGAAAGCGCTCGTGCAGCTGCGCCAGCTGGATGTATTCCGGGCGGAAGTCGTGGCCCCACTGCGACACGCAGTGCGCCTCGTCGATCGCGAACAGCGCCAGCCGCTCCGCAGCGTGCAGGCGCGCGAGCTGTTCGAGAAAGCGCGGCATCAGCGCGCGCTCGGGCGCGACATACAGGAGGTCGTAATCGCCATTGATCAGGCCGCGCTCGACCGCGACGGCGTCGGCAGCGCAGAGCGATGAATTGAGGAACGCGGCTTTTACGCCGGCCTCGCGCAGCGCCGCCACCTGGTCCTGCATCAGCGCGATCAGCGGCGATACGACAATGCCGGTGCCCGGGCGCAGCAGCGCCGGAATCTGGTAGCACAGCGACTTGCCCCCGCCGGTGGGCATGAGCACCAGGCAATCGCCGCCCGCGGCGACGTGGCGCACGATCTCCTCCTGCGGGCCGCGGAACGCGGCGTAGCCGAACACTTCCTTCAGCATCCCGCGCGCGGTGGACGCAGTGGGTGCGGCGGGCACGCTGCTCATTGGTTCCCCTTGGCGGCACCGGCCGCCGGCTCCATCTCTTGCAAGCTTCGCCTCCGCTTGGCAAAAACAATTGTTAAGAATTGCAAAATTGTGCAGTATTTCCGGGTCAGTTCGATCG
>DATKUQ010000623.1:0-8122 GCA_035530495.1 Burkholderiales bacterium | reverse complement strand
CCGTCCCCAAGGTGCCGAACTTGGTTTCCGCGTAGACCACCGCTTCGGCGAAGCTCATGCTCTTGGCCGCATCGCCCGCCGCGAACACGCGTCCGCGCGACAGCACGACGCTCTCGGGCAGGACCTCGAGCTGTTCGGCCGCAGCGGTGACCAGCATGTCGCGCGCGCGCCCGGCGGCCTGCAGCGCCGCATTGCCCATCATCAGCGTCACCCGGCTCGAGTAGGAGCCCAGGTCGATCGGCGTGATCCCGGTATCGCCGGTGATGCAGCGTACTTCCTTGGTGCTGATACCCAGCGTTTCCGCAACGATCGCCGCGAGCACGTCGTCGGATCCCTGCCCGATCTCGGTCGCGCCGCAAAACACCGTCACCTGGCCGCTGCGATCGAGCGTCAGTTGCACCCCCGAGTGCGGCATCTTGTTCCAGTAAATCGACACGCCCGCGCCGCACATGTAGGAGCCGCAGGCGATGCCGACGCCGCGGCCCTGCGGCAGCTTGCCGTGCTTTTGCTTCCAGCCGGAGCCCTCGACTACCTGGCGGATGCATTCGGCGAGGCCGTTGCTGCCGATCTTGAGCCAGCTCGCGGTGAGCGAATTGGGCTTGGTGACCATGTTGAGCCGCAGTTCGGCCGGATCGAGCGCGAGCTTTTCGGCGATCTTGTCCAGCTGGATTTCCTGGCCGAAACGCGGCTGCGGCGTGCCGTGGCCGCGCTTGGGACCGCAGGCGGGCTTGTTCGTAAACACCCTGCAGGCGTCGAACTTGAAGCGCGGCAGCTCATAGGTGAGCGGCGTCAGCACGCCGGTGTAGAACGTGCTTGCCGGCCCGTGGGAACCATAGGCGCCGCCGTCGAGCAGCGTTTGCAGATGCATGCCGGTGAGCTTGCCGTCCTTGGTCACGCCGGTGCGGAGCTTCATCAGCACCGGGTGCCGGCCGCGGTGCAGGTAGAATACTTCTTCGCGCGTGAGGCATATTTTCACCGGCCGGCCCAGAACGAGCGCCGCCTTGGACACCACGAATTCATGACCCGCCGGATCGCACTTGCCGCCGAAGCCGCCGCCGTTGTCGCAGGCGATCACGCGTATATGCGCCGCCGACATCTGCAGCACGCGCGCGAGCTGGCGATGAAGATAGTGCGGGTCCTGGGTGCTCGACCAGAGCGTCAGCTTGCCGTCGCCCTCGGCTCGGGCGAGCGAGGCGTGCTGCTCCATCGCCATGTGGTTGTCGCCCTCGTAGAAGAACAGGTCCTCGAATACGTGGTCCGATCTGGCCAGCGCCTGCTCCACGTCGCCGAACTCGAACGCCTGGTTGCGGTGGATGTTGCCCACGTCGGTATAGTCGTGAATGCGCGCCGCGGGCTGCGCCAGCGCCTCCTCGGGCGTCGCGATGGTCGGCAAGGATTTGTATTTCACCTCGATCAAATCCAGCGCCTCGGACGCCGTCTGTTCGTCATTCGCCACCACCGCCGCCACCGGATCGCCGACATAGCGCACGTGCTCCGGCGCGAGAGGGTACTCGTCCTGCGCCACCGGCATGATGCCGAAGGGGACGGGGAAGTCCCTGCCGGTGAGCACCAGGTGCACGCCCGGATAGGCGCTGGCGCGCGCGGTGTCGATCGACTCGATCAAGGCATGCGGATGGGACGAGCGCAGCAGCTTCATGTGCAGCATGCGCGGCAGCTTCATATCGTCGGCGTAGCGCAATTGTCCGGTGACCTTTTCGCGGCCGTCGACGCGCCGGCGCGCATGGCCGATGACGTCGAACTTCTTCGCGGTACTCATGCTTTGGCCCTCTGTTCGTTCATGACGCGCGCGGCGTCTTCGACCGATTCGACGATCTGCTGGTAGCCGGTGCAGCGGCACAGGTTGCCCGACAAGGCTTCCTTGATGCGTTCGCGGCTGGGGTCGGGCTCCTTGTCGAGCAGGCCCTTGGCCGTCATCAGCACCCCCGGCGTGCAGTAGCCGCATTGCGAACCGCCGTGGTCGGAGAACGCCGCCTGCAGCGGATGCAATTCCGGCCCCTGGGCGAGGCCCTCTATGGTTTCGATCGCGCAGCCGTCGCACTCGATCGCGAGCTTGAGACAGGACAGGAGCGGCTCGCCGTCGACAAGAACCGCACATGCGCCGCATTCGCCCAGCTCGCAGCCGTGCTTGGTGCCGGTGAGGTCGAGGTCCTCGCGCAGCACCTCGAGCAGCGTTTTGTATGGCGCGAACGAGACTTCCAGCTCTTCGCCGTTCACGCGCAGCGTAATGTGCGCGTTGCGTTGATCGACCTTCTTCAGCACGGTGTTCATTTTCTGCCTCCGGAAACGGCCCTCGCGGGCGCAGTATTTTTCATCCCTATTTGAAAAGCTCGGACCGGCTTTCGGGTTCGATTCGGGCTTTCACTGATTTGGGGGATTTACAAGGGGGCTTGGCCCCCTTGTTTCCATCTTCGTGTGCGGCCGCGATTCCCCGCACCAGATAATCGGCCATTCCCTCGGCGATCGCGGCGACGCTCTGCTTCCCGTCGGGCCGGTACCAGCGCGAGGTCCAGTTGAGCGCCCCGAGTATGGCGCGCGCGACCAGCGCGACGTCGCAGGGCGCGAATTCGCCGCGCTTGACACCCTTGGCGATCAGCGCACGCACCACCTGCTCGTATTTGTCGCGCTTCTCGATGATGCCCCGGCGCAATTCCTCCGCCAGCATGTCGATTTCGAGGTGCGCCGTCGCGCCCTCGAGTTCTTCCAGCGTGTAGTGCAGATGGGCACGGATCACCGCGCGCAGCTGGTCGGCGACCGGGTCGGCCGATGCGCGCGCCGCCTCTGCCGCCTCCAGCATGCGGTCGACAGTGCGGTCCTGGCAGAAAAACAGCAGTTCGTCCTTGCCGGCGAAATAGTAATAAAGGTTGCCCGGCGACAGGTCCGCCTCTTCGGCGATCTCGCGCATGCCGGCGGCGGCGACCCCGCTGCGGCGGAACACGCGCGCCGCGGCGCGCAGGATGTCCAGCCGCCGCGCCTCGCTCCTGCGCCGCATGCGCTCGGAGGCGGTCTTGCTGCTACCTGAGTTGGAACCGGAATTCAAAATTTGAACCATGGTTCAAATTGTATGCCCGGCGCCGGCAGATTGCAACCGGATTCGCGCGAGAGCGGCCGCGGCCGCGTACAGGGGGCTGACTAGCCCTGCGACGAGTACCCGCCGTCGACCGCGATCGTGGCGCCGGTGACAAAATCAGCCGCGCTGCCGGCGAGAAACACCGCGATGCCGGCAAAGTCCGACGGCTCGCCCCAGCGGCCCGCGGGCGTGCGCGCGAGCACGCGCTCGTGCAGGCCGGGGACGTCCTTGCGTGCCTGGCGCGTGAGATCGGTGTCTATCCAGCCCGGCAGCACCGCGTTCACCTGGATATTGTCCTTGGCCCAGGCGCTCGCGAGCGACTTGGTCAGTTGCACCATGCCGCCTTTGCTCGCGCCATAGGGTCCGGCGAACGCGGCCCCGAAGATCGACAGCATGGAACCAATGTTGATGATCTTGCCGCCGCCCGCCTGCAGCATCGCCGGGTAGGCGGCCTGGCTGCACAGGAAAGCGCTGGTGAGGTTGGTGTCGAGCACGGATTTCCATTCCTCCGGCGTGTAGTCCTGCGGCTGCTTGCGGATGTTGGTGCCGGCATTGTTGACGAGGATGTCCAGCCGGCCGAATCGTTGCAGCGCGGCCTCGATCAGCGCGCGGCACGCGTCCTGCCCGGTCACGTCGGCCTCGACCGCCGTAGCCTGCGCGCCCAGCGCCTGCAGCGCCTTCACTGCGGCGGCATTCTTGGTCGCGTTGCGTCCGGCGATCAGCAGTGCCGCACCGGCTTGCGCCAGCCCGGTGGCCATGCCCAGGCCGATGCCGCCGTTGCCGCCGGTGACGATCGCCACGCGGCCGTCGAGATCGAATGCCTTGCTCGTGCTCATTGTTCGTCCTCGCCTTGGTAGATCGCGCCGCAGGTGCAGGTCTCGTGCACCACGACTTTGGCCAGCAGCGGCAGCGCAGGCTTGAGCCGGGTCCAGATCCACTGCGCCAGATGCTCGCTGGTCGGGTTCTCCAGCCCAGGCACCTCGTTCAGGTAGCGGTGGTCGAGCTGCTCGTGCAGTGGCCGGAACACGGCCGAGATATCGGCGAAATCCTGCACCCAGCCGATGCGCGCATCGACCGCACCGCGCACGTGGATTTCGACGCGGAACGAATGGCCGTGGACGCGCGCGCATTTGTGCCCCGGCGGCACATTGGGCAGCCGATGCGCGGACTCGAGGGTGAACGCCTTCCAGATTTCCATCAGCGGATTCCTATCAGTTTGTGGGTCTGCAGCGACAGGCGCCAAGCGGGATGCGCGAGGCAGTACTCGGTCGCCAGGCGCGTGTTGCGCGCTTTTTCCGGGCCGTCCATGGGCTGCAGAAAAAAGTGCCGGAATTCCAGCCGTGCGTAGCGCTCCGGTTCGGCACCGGCCTGCGGATAGACCAGTTTCAGCTCGTCGCCGCGGGTCAATTTGAGCGGCGCGCCGGCCTTCGGACTCACTGTCAGCCACAGCTCGCCCGCGGGCGGAGTCAGCGTCCCATTGGTTTCCACCGCGACCATGAAGCCGCGTTCGCGCAGGGCCGCGACCAGGGCGGAATCGAGCTGCAGCAGCGGCTCACCGCCGGTGCAGACGACAAAGCGCTGCGCCACGTTTTGAGCAGGCCACGCAGCCTTTACCGCATTTGCAAGCGCCGCAGGCGTCTTGAACTTGCCTCCGCCTTCACCGTCGGTGCCGACGAACTCGGTGTCGCAGAAACGGCAGACGGCCTCGGCACGGTCCGGCTCGCGGCCCGACCACAGGTTGCAGCCGCTAAAGCGCAGGAACACGGCGGGCCGGCCGGTGTTGGCGCCTTCGCCCTGCAGCGTGTAAAAGATTTCCCTGACCGAGTAGCTCATCGCGACGCGTCTTGCAAAAATGCCGAGCATTCTACGCTTGTCGCATGCGTTCCGACGAAGAAACCGCATGCCGGCCTGCAACGGAGGAGGGCGGCCTACCAGAACCAGAGGAGCGGTATCAGGCCCAATGCGGCCAGGCCGAGCAGGAACAACAGGCTCTGCAGGCCGGCTTGACGCGGGGACAGCGCGTAGGCATAGACGCCTTTGATGACATTGTTGCTTGCAGCAGCGATCACGATCCCGGCGGAGGCCACCTGCAACAGGGCCAGCGTGGACGCCGCCTGCGTCAGGCCCAGGATGAACGGATCCACGTCGGTGACGCCCATGATGGCGGCAAGCGCGTAGACGCCTGTCGCCCCCAGGTATTGGATGGCAAGGTGCGTCGCCACCAGCATCACCAGAAACAGCAGTGCAAACAGGAACGCCGCGCTCAATTCGAGCGGATTCTTGGGCTCGAACTCGCGCACCAGCTTCGCGGTATTTGCGTCCCCGCTGCGGGACCACAGCCATCCGGCGCCGATTGCAAGCGCCCCCAGTACCAGAAAGGACGGCGCCAGCCTGTTCATCAGCGCGCGATTAAACAGCGCCAACAGGACCGTCAGGCGCAGGTACATCATACCCGAGGCGATCAGGATGCCGCCCGCGAACAGGCGGGGTCGCTGTTCGCGCATAGACCGCCGTGCCAGGACTACGGTCGTCACCGTTGACGAATACGCCCCGCCGAGCAGCGCCGCGAGGATGATGCCGCCTTGTGCTTTGGTCAGCCGCTGCAGCACATAGCTGCCATACGAAACCGCGCTCACCGCCACGACCACCAGCCAAGTCTTGAACGGGTTGATCTGGAACTGGCCGAATTGCGCGTTGGGCAGCAGCGGCAGAATCACCGCCGACAGCAGCAGGAATTTGGCGAAAGTGAGGATGTCCGTAGTCGCGATGCGCTTCGCCAAATCTTCCAGGCCGCCTTTGAGCTCCAGCAACAGGATGCTGGCCACGGTCAGCGTGGTCGCGACCCAGAGCATCTCGTGATAAACCAGAGCGCCTACCAGATAGGTGGCGAGGCCAGACATCTCGGAGGTGATGCCGGAAAATTCGGAGGAGGCGAGCTTGTGCCAGTATGACATCAGCAGGAATGCGCCCACCACCGCAAACCCCAAAGCCTGCGGCAGGATATCGGCGCCGGACAGCACGGCCATGGAATAGCCGATCAGTCCGATCAGCGGAAAAGTGCGCACGCCCCCGAATGCGATGCGGTCGTCGGCGGCCTTGCGTTCCTCCCGCTCCAGCCCGATGAGAAAGGACAGGAACAGCACGATCAGGATATGCGTTCCCTCGGGAGGCAGCCAGGCGATGTATTTCATCGCGTGTCCGGGTTTGTCGGCGTTCGGCGCATGAGCACGGCTGGCGACACCTGGCTGCCGCGGCGACTACGCGGTCTTCTCCTCGACCAGGCCCAGCTCCTGCTTCATCTGCTCGCGCATCAGGTACTTTTGGATTTTGCCGGTGATGGTCATCGGAAAACTGTCGACGAAGCGGATGTAGCGCGGGATCTTGTAGTGCGCGATCTGGCCCTTACAGAAGTTGCGCACCTCCTCCTCGGTCGCTTGCTCCCCTGCGCGCGGAATGATCAAGGCGCACAGCTCCTCGCCGTATTTGCGGTCGGGCACGCCGACGACCTGCACGTCCTGCACTTTGGGATGGCGGTAGAGGAATTCCTCGATCTCGCGCGGGTAGACGTTCTCGCCGCCGCGTATCACCATGTCTTTCAGGCGGCCGACGATGTTGCAGTAGCCGGCGGCGTCTATGGTGGCCAGGTCGCCGGTGTGCATCCAGCCGGCGGCGTCGATCGCCTCGCGCGTGCGCTCGGTGTCGTCCCAGTAACCCAGCATCACCGAGTAGCCGCGCGTCAGCAGTTCGCCGGTGACGCCGCGCGGGACGATGCGTCCTTCGGTGTCCACGACCTTGACTTCGACGTGCGGCTGGATGCGGCCGACGGTGGACACGCGCAGCTCGAGCGGATCATCGACCGAGCTTTGGAAGGAAACCGGCGAGGTTTCGGTCATGCCGTAGGCGATGGTCACCTCGCCCATGTGCATCTGGGCGACGACGCGCTTCATCACCTCTACCGGACAAGGGCTTCCGGCCATGATGCCGGTGCGCAGCCGCGACAGATCGAAGCGCGCGAACTCGGGATGGTCCAGCATCGCGATGAACATCGTCGGCACGCCGTGCAGCCCGGTGCAGCGCTCGGCTTCGACGGTTTCCAGCGTCGCCAGCGGATCGAAGCCTTCGCCCGGAAAGACCATCGCCGCTCCGTGCGTGAGGCAGGCCAGATTGCCCAGCACCATGCCGAAGCAGTGGTACAGAGGAACCGGTATGCACAGCCTGTCCTCCGGCGTCAGGCGCATGGCCTCGCCGATGAAATAGCCGTTGTTGAGTATGTTGTGGTGCGACAGGGTCGCGCCTTTGGGCGCGCCGGTGGTGCCGGAGGTGAACTGGACGTTGATCGGGTCGTCGAATTGCAGCAGTTTTCCGAGCGCCTGCAGCTGCTCCAGCTCGGCGGCGCCGGGCGGCTGCAGCAGCAGATCGAAATTGAACATGCCCGCGCTGCGCTCCTGGCCGAGCCGGATCACCATCTCCAGCTGCGGCAGGCGGCCGCTCTGCAGGCGGCCGGGCTCGCAACGCTGCAACTCTGGTGCGAGATCGTTGAGTATTCCGATGTAGTCGCTCGCCTTGAAGTTCGGCGACAGGATGAGGGCGCGGCAGCCGACCTTGTTCAGCGCATATTCCAGCTCGGTGCGACGGTAGGCCGGGTTGATGTTGACCATGATCAGTCCCGCCTTGGCGGTGGCGAATTGCGTCAGCACCCATTCGAGATTGTTCTGCGACCAAATGCCGACGCGGTCGCCGGGCTCGAGGCCGAGGCGCATCAGTCCGCAGGCCAGCCGGTCCACCTCGCTGCGCAGCGCGGCGTAAGTCAGACGCGCGCCCTGGTGGCGCACCACCAGCGCTTCGCGCTCGGGGTAGCGCGCGCATACCTCGTCGAAATACGCGCCTATGCTGCTGCCTATCAGGGGCTCGGCCGACGCGCCGTGCACATAACTCATGCGGGTCATGATCTTCGTCCTCCTATTCTCCAAGGATGATTATAACGGGCGCCGGGGCAAGGCACGAATTCGCCGCATGAGACGCGCTGGGCTTGCT
>DATKUQ010000622.1:0-6849 GCA_035530495.1 Burkholderiales bacterium | reverse complement strand
CGGCGCCCTCGCCAACGCCGGGCTGCCGCCGTTCGCCGGGTTTTTCTCCAAGGATTCGATCCTGGAAGCGGTGCATCTGTCGCACACGCCGGGCGCCGGCTTCGCCTATTTGATGGTGCTCGCAGGCGTGTTCGTCGGCGGGCTGTATACCTTCCGCCTGATGTTCTATACGTTCCACGGCGAGGAGCGCTTCCGCACGCAGGCGGCGCATGGTCACGACGCCGGCCACGGGGACGAACACGGCCACGGGGACGAACATGCTCACGCGCATGAGCCCCACGAGACGCCCGCGGTGGTGACCGTGCCGCTCATCCTGCTAGCCATTCCGTCGATCGTTGCGGGCTGGACCATAGGCAGCGTGCTCTACGGCGGCTATTTCGGCTCCGCCATCTACATTTCTCCCGAGCACGAGGGGCTGGCCGAGATGGCGCACGATTATCACGGCGTGATCGCCATGATGCTGCACAGCCTGACGAGCCTGCCGTTATGGCTCGCGCTCGCCGGCGCGGCGACGGCCTGGTACCTGTATATCGTCAATCCGGCGCTGCCCGCAGTGCTGCGGCGCAAAGCCGGGTTCCTGGTCACCATCCTGGAGGAGAAGTACGGCTTCGACCGCTTCAACGACTGGTTCTTCGCCGGCGGCGCGCGTGGCCTCGGCCGCGGCCTGTGGAAAATCGGCGACGTCGCCATCATCGACGGTTTCATGGTCAACGGCACGGCGCGCGTGGTCGGCTGGATCTCGCGGCTGGTGCGCCTGTTCCAGTCCGGCTATATCTATCATTATGCTTTCACCATGATCATCGGCGTATTCGTGCTGCTGACGCTGTGGTTCGGGCAGTCGTAGAGGACGAGCGATGACTTCGGCTCCCTGGCTCAGCCTTACCATCTGGATCCCCATCGCGTTCGGCGTCGCGGTGCTCGCGTTCAACGACCGCCATGCCGCGGCGGTGCGCTGGATCGCGCTGGTCGGCGCAGTGCTCGGCCTGGCGGTGAGCCTGCCGCTCTACACCGGTTTCAACACGCAGACGAGTGCGATGCAGTTCGTCGAACTTTCGCCCTGGATCCCGCGCTTCAACATCAACTACAACCTTGGCGTGGACGGCATTTCGGTGCTGTTCGTCCTGCTGAACAGCTTCATCACCGTACTGGTGGTGATCGCGGGCTGGGAATCGATCCAGAAGAAGGTGGCGCAGTACATGGCGGCCTTCCTCATCATGTCGGGCCTGTTGAACGGCGTGTTCGCGGCCACGGACGCAATGCTGTTCTACGTGTTCTTCGAAGCGACGCTGATCCCGATGTACCTGGTGATCGGCATCTGGGGCGGGCCCAACCGCGTCTACGCCGCGGTCAAGTTCTTCCTCTATACCCTGCTCGGGTCGCTGCTGATGCTGGTCGCCTTTCTGTACCTGTATAACAAGTCGGGCGGCAGTTTCTCCATTCTGGCATGGCACAATCTGCCGCTCGAGATGACGCCGCAGATCCTGCTGTTCTTCGCCTTCTTCCTCGCGTTCGCGGTGAAAGTGCCGATGTGGCCGGTGCACACCTGGCTGCCCGATGCGCACGTCGAGGCGCCCACCGGCGGCTCCGCGGTGCTGGCGGCGATACTGCTCAAGCTCGGCGCCTATGGATTCATCCGCTTTTCCCTGCCGATACTGCCCGACGCGAGCCATGCGCTCGCCGGTTTCATGGTCACGCTGTCGCTGATCGCGGTGGTCTACATCGGCCTGGTGGCGCTGGTGCAGACCGACATGAAAAAGCTGATCGCCTATTCCTCGATCGCGCACATGGGATTCGTCACCCTCGGATTCTTCATCTTCAACGCTTACGGCGTTGAAGGCGCCCTGGTGCAGATGGTGTCGCACGGTTTCGTTTCCGCCGCCATGTTCCTGTGCGTGGGGGTAATGTACGACCGCATGCACAGCCGCAACATCGCCGACTACGGCGGCGTGGTTAACACCATGCCCAAGTTCGCCGCGCTGATGATGCTGTTTGCCATGGCCAACGCCGGCCTTCCGGCCACCAGCGGCTTCGTCGGCGAGTTCATGGTGATCATGGGGGCCGTGAAACACAACTTCTGGATCGGTTTTATCGCCGCGACCACACTTATTTGGGGCGCGGCCTACACGCTGTGGATGTACAAGCGGGTCATTTTCGGAGCTGTGGCCAACGATCGCGTGGCCGCATTGAAGGACATCGGCGCGCGCGAATTCCTGGTGCTGGTGCTGCTCGCGATCGTCGTGCTCGGTGTGGGCTTGTATCCGCTGCCTCTTACCGAAGTGATGCACGCCTCGGTCAACGCCCTGCTGCAGCACGTCGCGGTGAGCAAGCTCTGAGGCCCTACAACCCATGAATTTCCCCATGCCCAATCTGCTGCCTGCCTATCCCGAGATCTTCCTGCTGATCATGGTCTCGGTCATTCTGGTGGTGGACCTGTTTCTGCCGGAGCGCCTGCGCTTCGTAACTTATTCGCTGACGCAGCTAACGCTGCTCGGCTGCGCAGTGCTCACGCTCGACGTCGTCGTACTTACCCATGGCGTGGCCACCCATACCTTCAGCAATATGTTCGTCGCCGACCTGATGGGCCATGCGCTCAAGCTCGGCGCCTATATCGCCCTGTTCACGACGCTGGTCTATTCCCGCACCTACCTCACGGACCGCGGCTTGTGGAAGGGCGAGTTCTTCGCGCTGCTGCTGTTCGCGCTGATGGGCATCATGGTGATGATCTCGGCCAACCACTTCCTCACGCTGTATCTCGGCCTGGAACTGCTATCGCTGTCGCTCTACGCCATGGTGGCGCTGGACCGCGACTCGGCGCGCTCGACCGAGGCGGCGATGAAATATTTCGTGCTGGGCGCGCTCGCTTCCGGCCTCCTGCTCTACGGCATGTCCATGATCTACGGCGCCACCGGCACGCTGGATATCTCCCAGGTGGCGAAGGCGATCGCCACGACCAATCCCAACAAGATCGTGCTGACTTTCGGCCTCGTGTTCCTGGTTTCGGGGATGGCATTCAAGCTGGGCGTGGTGCCGTTTCATATGTGGATCCCCGATGTGTACGAGGGTGCGCCTACGGCGATGACCCTGATCATCGGTTCGGCGCCCAAGCTGGCGGCATTCGCGATGGCGATGCGCCTGCTGGTCATGGGGCTACTCGACCTCGCGGTGGACTGGCAGCAAATGCTGGTGATCATGGCGGTGTTGTCCATGGCGCTTGGAAACCTCGCCGCAATCGCGCAGACCAACATCAAGCGCATGCTCGCCTATTCGACCATATCGCACATGGGTTTCGTGCTCCTGGGCCTGCTCGCCGGCGTGGTCAACGGCAATTTGCTCAATGCCGCGGACGCCTACAGCGCCGCCATGTTCTATGTCGTGGTTTATGTGCTCACCACACTGGGCACTTTCGGCGTGGTGATGCTCCTGTCGCGCTCCGGCTTCGAAGCCGAGAATCTGGACGATTTCAAGGGGCTGAATGCGCGCAATCCGTGGTACGCCTTCATCATGCTGCTGCTGATGTTCTCGCTCGCGGGGGTTCCTCCCACGGTGGGCTTCTACGCCAAGCTGTCGGTGTTGCAGCCGCTGCTGTCGGCGGACATGACCTGGCTGGCGGTGGTGGCGGTGCTGTTCTCGCTCATCGGCGCGTTCTACTATCTGCGCATCGTCAAGCTGATGTACTTCGACGAGCCGACCGATACCTCGCCGATAAGGCCCCGCCTGGACATGAGCGTACTGCTCTCGATCAACGGCCTGGCGGTGCTTGCGCTGGGCGTCATGCCGCAGTCGCTGATGGCGCTGTGTTACTCTTCCATTAAAGCGCTGTGAACCCGGGCGCGGGCCGCTTCCTGCCGCTCGCCGCATTCACCGCCGCTGCTCCGGCCATTGCGGCCTGTCGCATACCGTTCACCAACGCCGCGAGGCGCAGGCAATGACGTTCATTCAGCGCCTCAGGCAAGCCTGGGAGCAGCAGCAGACGCTGCTGTGCGTCGGCCTGGACCCCGATCCTGCACGCCTGCCCAAACAGCTCAGCGCTTTCGCGCATCCGATTTTCGAGTTCGGCCGCTCGATCGTCGACGCCACCGCCGATCTGGTGTGCGCGTTCAAGCCGCAGATCGCCTACTATGCGGCCGCGCGCGCCGAAGACCAGCTCGAAATGACCATTGCGCACATCCGCCGGCACCATCCTTCGATACCGGTGATTCTGGACGCCAAGCGTGGGGACATAGGCAGCACGGCCGCGATGTACGCAAGGGAGGCGTTCGTGCGCTACCAGGCCGACGCGGTGACGGTGAACCCGTATCTGGGATTCGATTCGCTGCAGCCGTTCCTCGATTACGCGGACAAAGGTGTAATCGTGCTGTGCCGCACCTCCAATCCCGGCGCGCAGGATGTGCAGGATCTCGAGAGCGGAGGCAGGAAGCTCTATGAAATCATCGCCGAAAAAGCGGCGCGCGACTGGAACGCGAATGCCAACGTGTTGCTGGTCGTGGGCGCGACCTATCCGGACGAGCTGGGCGAGATCCGCGCCATCGTCGGCGACATGCCGATTCTGGTGCCCGGTGTAGGCGCGCAGGGCGGGGATGTGGCCGCCGTGCTGGCGAACGGCGCGACCGCGGATGGCACCGGCCTCATCATCAGCAGCTCGCGCGCGGTGCTCTACGCGGCCAGCGGCAGCGATTACGCTCAGGCAGCACGCGCGGCCGCGCTGCAGCTGCGCGACGAAATCAACCTCTGCCGCAAATTCAAGAGCGCCTGACGGAATTGTCGTCAGGCGGCGAACTTAGGGGAGCACGAGGGGGCAAAGGAAGGGGCGGGACCCTTCCTTTCCCGCACGGTCCCCTCGTATCGTATAGGATATCAACATGAAGCACGCCGACCTGACCGAGCACGAAACCGCCAGCGAAACCGTGTTCCAGGGCAAGCTGCTGCAGGTCAAATGCGATACGGTCCGGCTGCCCGACGGCAAGTCTGCGACGCGCGAGTACGTCGAGCACAACGGCGCGGTCATGATCATCCCGGTGCTCGCCTCGGGCGAACTGGTGATGGAACGGCAGTACCGCTACGTCATGCGCCGGCATTGCATCGAGTTTCCCGCGGGTAAAATCGATCCGGGCGAGGAGCCGCTCGGGACGGCGCGGCGCGAGCTGCTGGAGGAGACCGGCTATGTCGCCGGCGAATGGACCTATCTCACCACGATTCACCCCACTGTCGCCTATTCCACCGAGCGCATCCTGGTGTATCTCGCGCGCGGCCTGGAGCACCGCGGCGGCAAACTGGACGACGGCGAATTTCTCGAAGTGCTCAAGCTGTCGCCGTCGGCGCTGCTCGAACTGGTGCGCTCAGGCGAAGTCACTGATGTGAAGACGGTCATGGGCGCCTTGTGGATGGAAAAGCTGTTGCGCGGCGAGTGGGTGGCCGGGCCGCCTTTGCCTTAGAGTAACAAAGCGAGGGGATACTTCCCCTCGTGCTCCCCTATATCGGCCGTAACGAGAAAGCTTTTGTTATGGGTTCTTAGTCAGCGGACGGGGTACCAAGCATGAACTGCATCATGACGGCCTGGCACGAGCACGAAGCCGAATTGCGCGGCTGGCTGCGCCGCCGGATGGCCAATTCCGTCGATGCCGAAGATCTGCTGCAGGACGTATTTATCAAGGCGATGCGGCAAGGCGAGCGCTTCTGCGCGATCGTCGACGCGAGGGCCTGGTTGTACGAAGTGGCGCGCAACGCGCTTGCCGACCGCCTGCGCCTTGCGCGCGCCACGGTCGAACTGCCCGAGGACCTGCACGCCGAAGCCGAAGAGGCGGCTGCGGTCGACAGCCTGGCGGTGTGCCTGCCACGCGTGCTCTCCGAACTGAATCCGGAGGACCGCGAGGCCATCACCCTGTGCGACCTGGAAGGGCTGCCGCAGGAAGAATACGCGCGCCGCAAGGGGCTGAGCCTGCCGGGAGCGAAGTCGCGCGTGCAGCGCGCGCGCAAGCGGCTGCGCGAGCGGCTCACGCAAGCCTGTCAGGTGCGCCTGGACGCGGCCGGACAAGTGAGCGATTTCGTGCCGCGCCCGCCGCTTCCCTGAGTTTAGTCCGCCGAAAGCGTAGCGATAATCGGGCATGCGCGCGGGCGCTTGCCGTCGACGCATTCGGCGATCAGACCCCTGAGCAGCCGGCGCATGCGGCTCAGACCGGCAATGCGCGCATCGATCAGCGCGAGCTTGTGCTCGGCGAGCAAGCGCGTCTCGCGGCAACTTTGGCCGTCTTCCAGCAGCAATAGCTCCTTGATCTCTTCCAGCGTGAAGCCGAGCTGTTGCGCGCGCTTGATGAAGTGCACCCGCTTCGCGGCCGAAACGGCGTAGCGCCGATGTCCGCCGAGGGGCTTGGACGGTTCCTCAAGCAGGCCCCGCCGCTGGTAGTAGCGTATGGTTTCGACGTTCACCTCCGCCGCGCTGGCGAGACTACCGATGCTCAGTTGTCCGTTCACCCTCATTCCTCCTTGATTCCGTACCATGGTACGGAGTCTATGCTACTCCTGAGGCAATCATTCAGGAGACCGCTCGATGACCGCCGTCATTCTCGAATCCGTGCTCACCTGCCCGCACTGCGGCTTCGCGAAGAAGGAAACCATGCCCACCGATGCCTGCCAGTTCTTTTACGAATGCGAGGCCTGCGGCGCGCTGCTGCGCCCAAAGCCGGGCGACTGCTGCGTTTTCTGCTCGTTCGGCTCGGTCAAATGCCCGCCCATCCAACAGCATGGCGATTGCTGCAACGCGGACCAGCCATAGCTGATCCACAATCGCGCTCAGCTGCATCTTTTCGCGGGGTCGTTCGTCTTCATTGGTAAGGGCGCAGTCCGTGCCCGCTC
>DATKUQ010000621.1:0-12368 GCA_035530495.1 Burkholderiales bacterium | reverse complement strand
CTCGGCGGTCAGCGGACGGAGCCGGGTGCCGCTTCCTCCGGCGAGCACGATTGCCAGAATCTTCATTGGACTACGCTCCTCCTTGAGCGGATACCACAGTCAGCACGCTAATCGTCTTGACTACTCCTGCATTGACAATTGTCAATTTCGCGGCCTGATCTCTGCGCCTGCGGCCCAAAGTTCGCAGCCGAAGGCCAGCGCCTTATCCGAACCTTCCGCGGCCCCTGCGGTCTAAAATTCTGTTTAAGCTATGACGCGGACGCGATGAAACCATTGCCGCTCATCTTGACGCTGCACCGCGACGGCGTAATGAAGCTTTTGTTACACCGGTCTCGAAATCAAGGGATCGGTTAAGCGATGATCTGAGTCAATAGGACTGCCGCCAATCTCGCTACACTCGACTTCTCCAATTGTCGGGAGCAAGCCATGCTCATCGGAGTGCCAAGGGAGATCAAGAGCCAGGAATACCGCGTCGGACTTACGCCGGCGAGCGTGCGCGAACTGAGGGCTCACGGCCACCAGGTCATCGTGGAGCACGATGCCGGCGCCGGCATCAACACGGCGGACAGCATTTACGAGGCGGCCGGCGCGAGTATCGTCGCCGATGCCGAAGAAATCTTCGCGCGGGCGGAAATGATCGTCAAGGTGAAGGAGCCGCAGGCAGTCGAGCGCAGGCGCCTGCGGCCGGGCCAGATATTGTTCACCTTCCTCCATCTCGCGCCGGACCCCGAGCAGGCCAGCGACTTGCTCGAAAGCGGCGCGGTCTGCATCGCCTACGAAACGGTCACCGGCCCCGGCGGCGGACTGCCTCTGCTCGCCCCGATGTCCGAAGTCGCGGGGCGCATGTCGATACAGGCCGGGGCGCACAGCCTGGAAAAAACGCAAGGCGGCATGGGTATACTGCTCGGCGGGGTTGCCGGCGTGCCGCCGGCGAAGATCGTCATCCTAGGTGCCGGGGTGGTCGGTTCGAACGCCGCGCAGATGGCCGCCGGCAGCGGCGCGCATGTGGCGGTGCTGGACCGCAACATCGACGCGCTGCGGCGCATAGAAGCCGTTCTCGGCGCGCGCGCGACCACGGTCTTCTCCAACCGCGACAACGTCGAGCGCCATGTGCTTTCGGCGGACCTGGTAATAGGCGGAGTGCTGATTCCAGGCGCAGCGGCGCCCAAGCTGGTATCGCGCGAAATGGTGCGCGCGATGAAGCCCGGGGCCGTGGTGGTGGACGTCGCCATCGATCAGGGCGGCTGTTTCGAGACTTCGCGCCCGACCACCCACGCCGAGCCGATCTACGTTGTCGACCGGGTAGTGCACTATTGCGTCGCCAATATGCCCGGCGGCGTGCCGCGGACTTCGACGTTCGCGCTGAACAACGCCACCCTGCCCTATGTGCTCATGCTCGCGGATCGGGGCTACCGCAAGGCGCTGCAGGACGATGCTCACCTGCGGGCGGGGCTCAACGTTTGCAAGGGCAAGCTCACTTGCCGCGAAGTCGCCGACGCCCTGCGCCGCCCCTACCATGATCCGCTGCAGGCCCTGGCCGGCTGAATCGCTTTCGGCAAGCCGTTTCTCCAGCCTCGAGTCCCCGGCTCCTGCGACGCGCAGGCGCTTTGTCCAATGGCTTCGTCCACGGTCGCGCAAGCCATGTGCTCGACCTTCCAGCGTTTCCGAGGATCCCGGGGCACGCCGCTGCGGGCCTTTTGGTCGGCTTAATAAAAGTGTCATATTGACGTCATATGATGGCTTCACCCATGCGACCGCGACAGGCTTGATCTCAAGTGATGAATGACCATCACTCGTCCTTTGGCGGGTAGCAGGTGCCTTACCCTTACCACTTCGACTAGGAGAAATTTGATGCTGCCAAGAAGAACGTTTATCAAGACTCTGGGAGCCGCAGCCGTGGCTCTCTCCGTCGGCTTCACCGCCTCCCAAGCCAGCGCCACAGAAATCACAGGCGCGGGCAGCAGTTGGGTCTACCCCCTGGTAGCCAAATGGGCCCAGGTCTATGCGCAAAAGACCGGTATCCAGGTCAATTACCAATCCATCGGATCCGGTGGCGGAATTCAGCAAATCAAGGCCGGAACGGTGGCTTTCGGCGCGAGCGACATGCCGCTCACACCCGAACAGCTCAAGGAAAGCGGGCTGATCCAATTTCCTACCGCCATTGCCGGAGAGGACATCATTTACAACCTGCCCGGCATCGCCCCCGGCAAGCTGATCCTGAGCGGCCCCGTAGTCGCCAAGATCTACATGGCCCAGATCACAAAATGGAACGATCCCGAGATCGCCGCGCTCAACAAAGGGTTGAAGCTTCCGGATATGGCGATAACCGTGGTGCATCGCGCCGACGGCTCCGGCACGACCTTCACTTTCGCCAATTACCTGTCCAAGGTCAGCCCGGAATGGAAACAGAAGATCGGCGCAAACACGTCGATCAACTGGCCCACGGGCATGGGCGGCAAGGGCAACGAAGGTGTGGCCAGCTACGTGAAGCAGCTTAAAGGTTCCATCGGATACGTGGAATATGCCTACATTCTGGAAAACAAACTGAGCTGGGCGCGCATGTACAACCAGGCGGGCAAACTGGTCAGCCCGAGCCTTAAAGGGTTCCAGGCCGCCGCTGCGAACGTGGACTTCACCAAGGCCCAGGATTTCTACGTAATTCTCACCGATCAGCCCGGTGCGGAAAGCTGGCCCATATCCGGCAGCACCTGGCAAATTCTGCGCAAGACTGCTCCCAAGGCAACGAACGAGGAAGTCACCAAGTTCTTCGACTGGGGCTTCACGCACGGCCAAGCCCAGGCCAGGTCCATCGCCTTCGGACCGCTTCCCGAGAGCACGGTTGCCGCGATCAAGGCCTACTGGAAATCCGAGCTCGGCATCTAAGCCACAATCGCCCTGTAATACATCCTGCCGCTTTGGCAGGCTTAAAGGCAAGGGCCCACGTGCCCTTGCCTTTATTTCTTGCACGCCTGTAAATTCAACGCAACGTAGTCGCACCCGGTGTTGAGCATGGTCCAGCAAGCTCATGACGTAATATCGGCGTAATAAAGCGGCTTTAGCATCAGGCTGTAGCAGCCGGGACCGATGTTAGACGTAGCAATGCCAAAAACTGTTAAGGAAGATAATCTGATCTGATGAGGCTAAGCTACCGTGTGTTCATTCCAACGCCGTTAACTGAGCGGAAAAGTCCTGGCCGATATCTATCTGGGCAAGACCAAAAAATGGAGCGACCCGGCGATTACCGCGCTCAACAAGGGCACGACGCTGCCAGATTCCGAAATCACTGCGGTGAACCGCTCGGACGGATCGGGTGCCACCTTCATTTTCACCAATTACCTTACCTGTCGAAAATCAGCCCGGAATGGAAAGACAAGATCAAGGACCCAAGCGGCAAGCCGGTCTGGGAAGTTCTGTGACAAGGGCTGCCCAGGGAAGGTAGAATGCACGCCGTTGACCACACTCTGGAGGCCCCGCAGGGGGCCTCTCTTCCAGTAGCCATGCTACGCAGCATCCCGGACACGCTACTCAGGCGGCAACGTTTTTATGATCTGGCGTTTCGCGGCGTCACGCGGATGTTCGCCTTCCTGGTGCTGGCATGTCTGCTCGGAATCCTGATCTCGCTCTTTATCGGCGCCTGGCCCGCGATCAAGGCGTTCGGTCCGGGATTCCTCGTCAGCGACCAGTGGAACCCGGTCACCATGAAGTTCGGTGCGCTGGTGCCGATTTACGGCACCTTGGTCACTTCGATTATCGCGATGCTGATCGGCATCCCGGTGAGCTTCGGCATCGCGGTGTTTCTCACCGAGCTTTCGCCGCTGTGGCTGCGGCGCCCGATCGGCACCGCGATCGAGCTGCTCGCAGCGATCCCGAGCATCATCTACGGCATGTGGGGTCTGTTCGTGTTCGCCCCGGTGTTCGCCGACCATATCCAGCCCTGGCTGATCGATCACCTCGGGCCGATCTGGCTCATCGGCCCGCTGTTCAAGGGCGCGCCGCAGGGCATAGGCATGCTCAGCGCCGGCCTGATACTCGCGATCATGGTGATACCGTTCATCTCGTCGGTCATGCGCGACGTGTTCGAAGTCGTTCCGCCGATGCTGAAGGAATCGGCCTATGCGGTCGGCGCGACGACCTGGGAAGTCGTTTGGAACGTCGTGCTGCCTTTCACCAAGATCGGCGTAGTCGGCGGCATATTGCTGGGTCTGGGCCGCGCCCTGGGCGAAACCATGGCCGTGACCTTCGTCATCGGCAATGCCCACAGGCTCGGGACCTCTTTGTTTGCGCCGGGCAACAGCATCGCCTCCGCCCTTGCCAACGAGTTCACCGAGGCTGTCGGCCCCATATATACCGGGGCGTTGATAGAACTCGGACTGATTCTGTTCCTGATCACCTTCATCGTGCTGGCGCTGTCCAAGGTCATGCTGTACCAACTGGCCAAGGGCGAGGGTACGCGGACTTGAATCGCCCATGACCAAAGAAGCGCTCTATCGCCGCCGCCGCATCGTCAACTTCCTCAATCTCGGCATTTCGATGCTCGCGGTGCTGTTCGGACTATTCTGGCTGACGTGGATACTGTGGACCCTGTGCTACGAGGGATTCCACGGCATCAATCTGAACATGTTCACCCAAAGCACGCCGCCCCCGGGAAGCGCGGGCGGGCTTGCGAACGCCATCGTCGGCAGCGTACTGATATCGCTCATGGCGACGCTGATCGGCACGCCGGTCGGCATTCTCGCCGGCACCTATGTTGCGGAATACGGCCGGCGCGGCTGGCTCGGTCCAACAACGCGCTTCATCAACGACATTCTGCTGAGCGCGCCCTCCATCGTCATCGGCCTGTTCGTGTACGCGATCTACGTCGCCAATGTCAACCATTTTTCCGGCTGGGCCGGTGCCTTCGCGCTGGCGCTGATCGTCATACCCGTAGTGCTGAAGACCACCGAAAACATGCTGCGGCTGGTGCCCGATACCATGCGCGAAGCAGCCGCCGCGCTGGGCGCGCCGCAATGGATCATCGTCTCGTTCGTGACCTTGCGCGCGGCGCGCGCCGGCATCATCACCGGGATCCTGCTGGCGGTCGCGCGCATCAGCGGGGAGACCGCGCCCCTGCTGTTCACCGCGCTGAACAATCAATTCTGGTCCACCAATATGAACGCGCCCATGGCCAATCTGCCGATGGTCATATTCCAGTTTGCGATGAGCCCCTACTCCGACTGGCAGACGCTCGCCTGGGGTGGAGCGCTGCTGATCACGCTGAGCGTATTGACGCTGAACATCGTCGCGCGCGTCCTCTTCCCGCAAAAATCGACGCTGGCTTAACCGATTCGATACGCATAACGAGACCATGGACACCGCCAATCCCACGCCGCAGGACACCAGCATCCAGGCGCCGCCTGCCGCAAGCAAAGTCACGGTCCGCAACCTGAATTTCTACTACGGCACGTTTCAGGCACTGAGCAACGTCAATCTGGAAATCGCCGAAAAGCGCATCACCGCTTTCATCGGCCCCTCCGGTTGCGGCAAGTCGACCCTGCTGCGCATTTTCAACCGCATGTACGACCTCTACCCGGGCCAGTATGCGACTGGCGAAATCATGCTCAACGGCAAAAACATCCTCGACGCGAAGCAGGATGTGATCGCGCTGCGCGCCCGAGTGGGCATGGTGTTCCAGAAACCGACCCCGTTTCCGATGTCGATCTACGAAAACATCGCCTTCGGCGTCAGACTGTACGAACGGCTCAGCCGCGGGGAGATGGACGAACGCGTCGAATGGGCTCTGCACCAGGCGGCGCTGTGGGACGAAACCAAGGACAAGCTGCGGCAAAGCGGACTGAGCCTTTCCGGTGGACAGCAGCAGCGCCTGTGCATCGCGCGCGCGGTCGCGGTCAAACCCGAAGTGCTGCTGCTGGACGAACCGACTTCGGCGCTGGATCCCATTTCCACGGCGAAGATCGAGGAATTGGTGAACGAACTCAAATCGGACTACACCATCGCCATCGTCACCCACAACATGCAACAGGCGGCGCGCGTGTCCGACTACACCGCTTATATGTATCTGGGCGAAGTGATCGAATTCGATATTACCGACAAGATTTTCATCAACCCCGGCAAGAAGGAAACCGAGGATTACATTACTGGTCGATTTGGCTAATCGGCCCGCAATATAGCGGCGAAGGCTAACTTGCGCGCAGTGCAAGTTAAGGGCCGAAAGCCCGGCCGCAGCCACTACATTACTGGCCGATTTGGCTGAAACTGGATCCGCTCATGCTTGCGCGGCAACGCGCACGCTCTCGGCCAGCATCGCGGCCAATGCCTCCACCTTGGCGCCGTCCTCGCCTTCGACCATGACCCGCAGCACCGGCTCGGTGCCAGAGGGGCGCAACAGCACCCGTCCGGCTTTGCCTAGTTCGTGCTCGGCCGCCTCCTTGGCCTTGCCGAGCGCCGTGCTCGCCTCCCAGGCAAAGCCTTTGCTTACACGCACGTTGACCAGCTTTTGCGGGTAGAGCGTCAGTCCGCGGCACAAATCGCTCAGCGTCGCATCGCTCTCGCGCAGAGCAGTGAGCACCTGCAGCGCCGACACCAGGGCATCGCCGGTGGTGTGCTTGTCCAGGCAGATGATGTGGCCGGAATTCTCGCCGCCGAGCTTCCAGCCTTTCTCCTGCATCAGTTCGAGCACGTAGCGATCGCCCACCCTGGCGCGGGCGAAAGCGATGCCTGCCCCCTCCAGCGCGCGTTCGAGCGCCAGATTGCTCATCAGCGTGCCGACCACGCCGGGTACCGCGCCCTGGCCGGCGCGCATGCGCGCAATCACATACAGCAACTGGTCGCCGTCGTAGGCGTTGCCGCGCTCGTCCACCATCAGCAGGCGATCGCCGTCCCCGTCCACGGCGATGCCCAAATCCGCCTTGTGCTGCGTCACCGCCATGCGCAAGGCCTGCGGGCTGGTGGCGCCCACCAGGTCGTTGATGTTGAAGCCGTCCGGGCTGACGCCTATCGACACCACGTCGGCGCCGAGTTCGTGAAACACATGCGGTGCGATGTGATAGTCCGCGCCGTTGGCGCAGTCGACTACGATCTTCAGGCCGCGCAGGTCCAGCCGGTTGGGAAAAGTGCTTTTGCAGAACTCGATGTAGCGACCGGCGGCGTCGTCTATGCGCCGCGCCTTGCCCAGTTGCGCCGATTCCCGGCAGCGCATGGGCTGCGCGAGTTGCGCCTCGATCTGGGCCTCTACCGCATCGGGCAGTTTGTTGCCGTCGCCGGAAAAGAACTTGATGCCGTTGTCCGGATACGGATTGTGCGAGGCGCTGATCACCACGCCCGCCTGCAGGCGCAGGGCGCGCGTAAGATAGGCCACCGCCGGTGTGGGCATCGGACCGCACAGCATCACATCGACGCCCGCCGCGGCAAATCCCGCCTCGAGCGAAGCCTCGAGCATATAACCGGAAATGCGCGTGTCCTTGCCGATCAGTACCGCCGGCCGCAGGCCCGGGGACAACTGCGCGCGGCGCACCAGCACTTCGCCCGCGGCATAACCCAGGCGCACCATGAAATCCGGCGTGATCGGCGGCTCGCCCACCAGACCGCGTATGCCGTCTGTTCCGAAGTATTTTCTTGTCATTGAGTGCCTATTACGAGATGAGGGGATACCTCCCCTCATACTCCTCTACATCGGTGGACATTTCGGTAATTCCGAAACGGCCTTTAGGTATTTTCCACCGCCGCAAGCACGGCGAGCGCGTCGCGCGTCGCCGCGACGTCGTGCACGCGCAAAATCGCAGCGCCATTTTGCGCTGCAATCAGTGCGGCGGCAATGCTCGCGGCAAGGCGCTCGCCGGCCGGCTTGCCTGTGATCGTGCCGAGCGAGGACTTGCGCGACCAGCCGACGAGCACCGGCGCCCCGAGCCCAGCGAATTCGCGCAGGTGGCGCAGCAGCTCGAGATTGTGATCCAGTGTCTTGCCGAAGCCGAAGCCCGGGTCGATGACCACGCGCTCCAATGCGATCCCCGCCGCGCAGACGCTGTCGATGCGTTCCTGCAGAAACGCCTTCACCTCGGCCACCACGTCGGCGTAGCTTGGATGTGCCTGCATGGTGCCGGGACTGCCCTGCATGTGCATCAAGCACACGGCGGCATCGCCCGCCGCCACCACATTCAGCGCTCCGGGAGCGCGCAAGGCGTTGATGTCGTTGATCATGGCCGCACCCTCGGCCAGCGCAACGCGCATCACCTCGGGCTTGAGCGTGTCTACAGACAGAGGCAGGTCGCGCAGGGCCCGCAACACCGGCAGCAGCCGGCGCAGTTCCTCGTCCGCGTTCACCACCGCGGCAGCGCCAGGCCGACTGGACTCCGCACCGAGGTCGATGAGGTCCGCGCCCTCTTCAATCAGCCTGCGCGCATGCGCAATGGCGGCCGCAGGGTCGAGAAAGCGACCACCGTCGGAAAACGAATCGGGCGTGATGTTGACCACGCCCATGATGAGCGGTCGATCCAGCGGCAGCACAAACCGCCCGCAGCGCAGCAGGCGGCCGGACGAAGAGCGGGAAGCGAGTGTCGGAAGGGGCGGCGGCACGGCGGCGATACTACCCGTCACGGCTTAACCGCTCATGCACGAACTTCGAGCTTAGGTAGCCGCGGGTGCCGCAGCGCCGGTGGTGCCGTCTTTCTGCGGTGGCGGGGGCGGCGTGGTCCCGGACTGCTTTGGCTTGGGATCGCGCGGCGGCTTGCCTTCCATGATGTCGTTCAGCTGGTCGGAGTCCAGTGTTTCCCATTCGAGCAGTGCCCCGGCCATGACCTCGACCTTGTCCCGGTTCTCCTCGATCAGGCGCCGCGCCAGCGCGTACTGCTCGTCGATGATGCGGCGGATTTCCTGATCGACCTTCTGCATGGTGACTTCGGAAACGTTCTTGTGCGTGGTGACCGAGCGCCCGAGGAACACTTCGCCCTCGTTCTCGCCATAGACCATCGGGCCCAATGCATCGGACATGCCCCATTGCGTCACCATGCGCCGCGCCATCTCGGTGGCGCGTTCGAAGTCGTTCGACGCGCCGGTGGTCATCTGGTGCATGAAGATCTCTTCGGCAATGCGCCCGCCGAACAGCACCGCGATCGTCGACAGCAGGCGCTCGCGGTCCATGCTGTAGCGGTCTTCCATCGGCAACTGCATGGTTACGCCGAGCGCGCGCCCGCGCGGGATGATGGTGACCTTGTGCACCGGATCGGTCTTGGGCAGCAGCTTCGCCACCACCGTGTGGCCGGATTCGTGATAGGCGGTATTGCGCCGCTCTTCCTCCGGCATCACCATGGAGCGCCGCTCCGCGCCCATGATGATCTTGTCCTTGGCACGCTCGAAGTCGTCCATGTCGACCAGGCGCTTGCTCTGGCGCGCCGCGAACAGAGCGGCTTCATTTACCAGATTGGCGAGATCGGCGCCGGAAAACCCGGGCGTGCCGCGCGCGATGATGTCGGCCTTGACGTCGGGCGCCATCGGCACTTTGCGCATGTGCACCAGCAGGATCTGCTCGCGCCCGCGGATGTCGGGCAGCGGCACCACCACCTGGCGGTCGAAGCGGCCCGGGCGCATCAGCGCCGGGTCGAGCACGTCGGGACGGTTGGTGGCCGCGATGACGATCACGCCGGCCGTGGCCTCGAACCCGTCCATCTCCACCAGCAATTGGTTCAGCGTCTGCTCGCGCTCGTCGTTGCCTCCGCCCAAACCCGCGCCGCGCTGCCGGCCGACCGCGTCGATTTCATCTATGAACACGATGCAGGGAGCATGCTTTTTCGCCTGTTCGAACATGTCGCGCACGCGCGCCGCGCCCACGCCGACGAACATCTCGACAAAGTCGGAGCCGGAAATCGAGAAAAACGGCACCTTGGCTTCGCCGGCAATCGCGCGCGCCAGCAGCGTCTTGCCGGTGCCGGGATTGCCGACCATCAGCACACCCTTCGGGATGCGCCCGCCGAGCTTCTGGAACTTGCTCGGGTCGCGCAGGAAATCGACCAGTTCCGACACTTCCTCCTTGGCCTCCTCGCAGCCGGCCACGTCGGCGAAGGTGACGGTATTGGTGGATTCGTCCAGCATGCGCGCGCGCGATTTGCCAAAGGAAAAGGCGCCGCCACGGCCGCCGCCCTGCATCTGGCGCATGAAGAACACCCACACGCCGATCAGGAGCAGCATCGGGAACCAGGAAACGAAGATGTTCATCAGCAGAGACGGCTCTTCCTCCGGCTTCGCCTTGACCTTGACTCCGTATTTCAACAGGTCGGAAATAAGCCAGATGTCGCCCGGCGAGTAGCTGGTGATGGTCTTGCCGTCTGTCGTCCTGGCCTTGATGTTGCGGCCCTCGAGGGTCACCTCGGCGATGTTGCCGGCCTTGACCTCGTTGTAGAACTGGGAATAGTCCACCGACGCCTGGACCGTATGGCGCGTGTTGAACTGGTTGAATACGGTCATCAGCACCATGCCGATCACCAGCCAGATCACCAAGTTCTTAAACATGTTGTTCATTTGGTCCTTATATAACTATTGCCAACTATTGCCGCTCGTTTGCCATTTTACAGGGTTACGGGAACAGGGGTTGGCGCCCGCGACGCCGGGGTTTTGCGCCCATGCCTGAACCCTAGCCCAACAGCCCTTTTCCCAGCAGGTACAACTCGCTCGAGCGCCCGCGCGATGCTTCGGGCTTGCGCGACCCCACCTTGGCAAAGGCCTTGCGCATCACCCCCAGAAACTCGGTGAAACCGGCCCCCTGGAAGACCTTGACCAGCAGCGAGCCGCCCGGCTTCAGGGCTTGCCGGGCAAATTCCAGCGCCAGCTCGGCCAAATACATCACTCGCGCCTGATCGCTCACCGCGATACCTGAGATATTGGGGGCAAGGTCGCAGATTACAAGGTCCGCCTTGCTCCCGCCCAGGGCAAGCAGAAGCGCATCCAGTACCGCCTGCTCGCGGAAATCGCCTTGGATGAATCGAACGCCCGGTAGTGGCTCCATCGGCAGCAGGTCCACGGCCACGACTCGGCCCCTGGGACCCAGCTTTGCCGCCGCCACCTGCGACCAGCTCCCGGGCGCCGCCCCCAGATCGACCACCAACTGCCCGGGCGCGAGCAGCTTATCCTTTTTGTCCAATTCCAGCAGCTTATAGGCAGCGCGCGAACGATAGCCTTCGGCCTTGGCCTTTTGCACATAAGGATCGTTGACGTGCTCGCGCATCCACGCCTTACTGGTCTTGCTGCGGCTCACCGTTTGATCAGCCTGTTACAATTCAAATTTGCCATTACCTTCATTATGAAAACCCTCTCACCCGCCGAGCGCAGCCTGCTCAAAGCCCGGGCGCACTTGCTCAGGCCCGTGGTCATGGTCGGCAGCGGGCGCTTGTCGGCTGCGGTGCTTAAAGAAATAGATGCCAGCCTCAAGGCGCACGAGCTAATCAAGATTCGCGTAACAGGCGACGACCGTGAAGCCCGCATAGCCTTGCTCGGCGAGATCTGCAGCCGCGCCGGCGCCACCCCGGTGCAGCACATCGGCAAGATCCTCGTCGTGTACCGAGAAAATCCGGAGCAGCCGCCAACAACGCCGAAGAAACGCGCTGCGCGCAAACAGCCGCGGCGAACGAAACAAAGCTATCAGAGCGAGTGATGCGCAATCGGCGAGGCAGGGCGCGACCGATTTCACCAACGCGGGCGACCGCCCTTATTCGTAGCGCACCTCGATAATTTCGAACTCGCGCACACCCCCGGGCGCCTGCACTTCGACCAGGTCGCCCGCGACCGATTTTACCAACACGGGCGACCGCCCTTATTCGTAGCGCACCTCGATAATCTCGAACTCGCGCACGCCCGCGGGTGCCTGTACTTCGACCAGGTCGCCCGCGTATTTGCCAATCAGCGCCCGGGCGATGGGCGAGCCGATGGAAATCTTGCCGTCCTTGATGTCGGCTTCGTCGTCGCCGACGATCTGGTAGGTCACCTTGTCGCCACTTGCCTGCTCCTGCAGATCCACCGTGGCACCGAATACGCAGCGCCCGTCGGCATCGAGCAGCTTGGGATCGATAACCTGCGCATGGGCGAGCTTGCCCTCTACCTCGGCGATGCGCCCTTCGATAAAGCTCTGCCGCTCCTTGGCCGCGTCGTACTCGGCGTTCTCCGACAGATCGCCGTGCGAGCGCGCCTCGGCGATCGAGGCGATGACGCTGTGCCGGTCGACCGTTTTCAGACGTTGCAGTTCGGCACGCAACAACTCGGCGCCTTTCACAGTAAGGGGGGTCTTGCTCATGTTCGTCCAATCCTAAGCCGGACAAGCCGGAAGCAAACAGGGTGTTTTCCGCAGGGGGAAAAACCCCCATATCCAACGATCAAGGGGCGGCATCCAC
>DATKUQ010000620.1:0-6231 GCA_035530495.1 Burkholderiales bacterium | reverse complement strand
GCCAGTTCGATGCCAAGAATGCCGTCGGCGGCGCTGAGCAGGCGCAGGTCGCTGCGGCGCGCGATCAGTTCCTCGACTAGGCGCATGTTGGCCGGATTGTCCTCGACATAAAGCAGCGTGCGCAGAGCGGCGCCGGCTGCGATCGGCGCTTGGCGATTGGCTGGATGGGCGCCTGTGTCGACGAGTTGCGGCGCTGCGCACGGCGTCAAATCGATCCAGAATACGGTGCCGGCGCCGACCGTGCTATCGACGCCGATGCTGCCGCCCATCAGCTCTACCAGCCGCTTCGCCACCACCAGGCCGATGCCTGTGCCTTCCTCGATGCCCACCTCTTTGCCGAGGCGGTTGAACGGCTGGAACAGCTGCGTCAGCTTCTCCTCGGGCAATCCCGCGCCGGTATCCCTGACGCTGATGCGAACCGACTCCGGCGAAGCCGCCAAGCAGTCCACCACGACCGTGCCCTCGGGTTTGTTGTATTTGACCGCGTTGAAAAAGAGATTGATCAGCACCTGCTTCAGCCGGGTTCTGTCGGCAAGGACGAAGCTAGGGCTATCGAAGCGCGGGAAATGCATGCCGATGCCGCGCAGTCGCGCCTGCGGCTCGATCATGGCCTGGCATTCGAGCATGACCTCGTTCAATGAGACCGGTTCCCGCGACAGCGCCAGCCTGCCGGCCTCGATCCGCGCCAGGTCGAGAATTTCGTTGATCAGCTCCAGCAGGTACCATCCGGCCTTGAGAATCTGATCGAGGCTGCGCTTCTGCGACGGCGTCGGCGGGGGCGTACCCGATTCTATGACTTGCGCGAAACCGAGCACGGCGTTGAGTGGGGTGCGCAGCTCATGGCTCATGCTCGACAGGAAATCCGATTTTGCGAGGTTGGCTTTCTCCGCCGCGGATTTGGCGCTTTCCAGCTCGGCGTTATTTTCCTGCAGCACCCGATCCAGGTGCTTGGCTTCGGTGATGTCGCGCGCGGCGGCGAACACGCCTTTCAGCTTGCCGGCCGCATCATAAAACGTGGTCGCGTTGTAGGATACGAAGGTTTCCCTGCCGTCCCGCGCGCGCGCGGTGAGCTCGTAGTTGCTGACCTTTTTTTCGGCGAGCACCTGCCTGATGCCCGCCGCGGCCCGCTCCGGGTCGGTGAAGTAATTCTTGAACGGCGTGCCGATCAGCTCGCCGCGTGGGCAACCGGTGAGCGTTTCCATCTGATTGTTGACGTCGGTAATGATCCCCGACGGATCGGTGGTCATGATCGGATCGATGTTCGATTCGAACAGGGAGCGCGTGTACAGCTGGTGGTCGCGCAGGGCCTGCGCCGCCGCATATTCCCCGGTGACATCGCGGAACACCAGCACGGCACCGACCACTTTGGCGTCGCGGTCGCGAATCGGCGCGCAGCAGTCGGCTATCGCGCATTCGCTGCCGTCATGCGCGATCAGGATGGTGTGGTTCGCGAGGCCCTGTATCGTGCCGCGCGCCAGGGTTTCCTTCACCGGGATAGCGGAGGCTTGGCGCGTTTCCTGGCTGATGATGTGAAAAATCTCGTCCACCGGGCGGCCGGCGGCTTGCGCCCGCGTCCAGCCGGTGAGGCGTTCGGCAAGGGGGTTCAGCAGCGTCACGCGCCCGTCGGCGTCGGTGGCGATCACGCCGTCGCCGATGGAATTGAGCGTGACCGCGAGCTTTTCCTCGCTGACCTGCAAGGTCGCGTTGGCTTGCTGCAGTTGCTGATTGATCTTCTCCTGCTCATCGAGCAGGTGCCGCGTTTCGATATGAACCAGATTTTTCAGCCGATGCCGTGTTTCCCGATAGATCAAATAGGCGAACGAAAGCGCAAACAGCAGCGTCAGCAGGCTGGCCGCAATGATCAGGGCGAACAGATGGCGCATGTTCGAATCGAATGCGATTTCGTTCTGTGCCAGCGCGCCTTCCTCGATCTGCAGGTAGGCTTTGATGTCGGCGCGGATCGAATCCATCAGCTGCTTGCCCTGGCCGTCGCTTACGAACGCGGCGATGGCGGGCAGGTCATGGTTGCGGCGCAATTCGGCGATGCGCGACATTTCCGCCAGTTTGGCATCCACCAACGGCGCCGCTGCGTCCAGGTGTTTGCGCGCAGCCTCGTTCAGGCTGAGTTGACGCAGTTGTTTCAGATGGCCGCGAACGCTGTCGTGTACCGTCGTATACGATCCGAGGAAGGATTCGTCACCGGTCAGCGCGTAGCCGCGCTGGGTGGTTTCGGCGTCTGTCAAATCGGACAACAGCGCGTTCGCGCGAATGATCAAATCGTAGGTATGCGTGCGCGCCTCGGCCGCGGTCTCGATCTGCCTGAACGACCAGAGCGATACCACCACCACCAGCGCAACCAGCAGGGCGGCGGCGGCAAGCGAAGCGGCGATTTGATTGGCGGCTCTCAAGGGAAACCTGCCCTGCGGCTGCAGCACGCTTGTTTGGCGTCGGAAATCGGCGACAGCAGCAGCCGTGCCGCGACGGCCGGGATGCGGCTGCGGTGCCGGCGATTGTGGCTGGTGTTCAATTGTGCCCCCCGGCGCGCTCGTTGCTGCGCACGACCGTGTCCCCTTGCGTATTGCGGGATTGGAGAAAAATGTGCTGCCGCCGGCTTACTTCCGGCAGCAGCCGGGCAAATTCCGCTTTTACCACCGCGTAGCACTCGCACACCTGCGATTCCAGCCCGGCGCGGTCGAGCACGGTGATATGCCCGCGGCGGTAGCTGATCACGCCAGCCTGCTGCAGCTTTCCGGCAGCCTCGGTGACGCCTTCGCGGCGCACGCCGAGCATGCTCGCGACCAGCTCCTGCGTCATGATCAGTTCGTTGGTCGGCATGCGGTCCAGCGTCAGCAACAGCCAGCGGCACAGTTGCTGCACCAGGGAATGGTGCCGGTTGCACGCCGCGGTCTGCGACATCTGCGTGATCAGCGCCTGGGTATAGCGCAGCAGCACCTGCTGCATCGGCCCGGCGCGCCTGAACTCCTGCAGCATCAGTTGTGCGCTCAGGCGGTAGCCCGCGCCCCCGGTCTGAACCACGGCGCGGCTGGGGGTCGTATTGCCGCCCATGAACAGCGAAATGCCGAGCACGCCTTCGTTGCCCACGCCGGCAATTTCCGAGGACGAGCCGTTCTCCATGACGTAGTGCAGCGACAGGATCGCCGTGGTCGGGAAATAGACGTGCTGGAGCAGGCCGCCGGACTCGTAGAGAACGTCGCCGAGCAACAGTTCGACCGGTTCCAGATGCGGGGCCAGGCGTTCGAATTCAGCCGCGGGCAGCGCGGCGAGCAGATGGTTCTGGTTGGGGCTTTGGGGGGCGCGCATAGGCATGTTTCCGCATTCCATCCTGCATCGAAGCTGCCAGCGGATCGGCCGGGGTCTGAGGCAAGAGCGCTGCCTAATGTCGCGGAGGTTAGCATGAAGTCGCTTGGGCGTATGTGCGCTAGCCAACATAAGCCGGATTTCGCGACACCGACGCTGGCGGCGGGCGCCGCAAGGCAGAGCCCCGGGCAAAATAATCCGTTCTCTATGTGCGCCAGCGAACCGAAGGCGATGCCGGGAACGGCGATGATGCTATGGCAACGGGCGCATCGTTATCCGGCGATGCGCCCGGCCATGCACCCGATTTTAATGCGCTACTCAATGGAGATTCTGAACATGAACATCAACAAAAGCATGTCCGCCGTTTTCCTGGCCCTTACGCTCGCAACGACGCTGGGCTGCGCTTCCACCGCGACCAAAGAGGGTACGGGGGAGTACGTCGATGACTCCGTCATCACCACCAAGGTGAAGGCGGCCATATTCAACGAACCTACGCTGAAATCGGCCGAAATCAACGTCGAAACCTTCAAGGGCGTAGTCCAGCTCAGCGGCTTCGTCAGCTCCGAGGCAGACATCGACAAGGCGGTCCGGGTCGCGCGCAGCGTCCATGGTGTCGTCTCGGTCAAGAACTCCATGCGCTTGAAGTAAGCTCAGGCGGCGCGCCGTCTTTGGGTCCGAACAAGCGGTCAAGAAAGACGGGGCGCATGCCCCGTTTTTCCGTTGCATCCGAATCGGCTGCGCCGGGAATTTCAGGCGTGACCAGGGTTGTTGTATGCAGGCAGGCTATCGGTCCGGCGCGGCCGAGCGCTATGCGCGCCAGCGTACGGAAGCGGCCGGGCAGTTGGCGTAAGGTCGAACTGAATCGCAATGCGCCGGCACATCCGCGCCCGCGCATTGCGTTGAGGCCGGGTCTCGGCGGCCGCTTCACCGAATGGAGGAAATGATGCAGCTCTTGTTGATTCTGGGTATGGTCTTTGCCATCGGCGCCGTCACCTTTTCCTTGCAGAATGATAGTCCGGTAACGGTCGTTCTCGGCCTTTGGAGCTACGACAGCTCGCTCGCGGTCGTGCTGCTGGTGGCCGTCTGCGTGGGCGTGCTCATTGCCGGACTGGTATCGACCCCGAGCGTGATCAAAGGTCAGTGGGAGCGTGCACGCCTGCGGCGCCAGCTTGCCAGCGCGGAGAACGACAGGGCGAGCCTCGAGGGCCGCGTGAGCCAACTCGAATCGGAGGCGGCACATGGAGCATCGCCGGCGCCGGCGGCCGAGGACGCCGCGGCCTACGTCGGCATGAAGTCGATCCTGATGGCGCAGGAAGAAGAACGCCCGATATAGCAGCTGACGGATGTTACGGTCGTAGAGCTCGGCAGGCCGGCCCGAGCCGGGCGTAAACACCGGGATTGGACCCCGAGTGTTCCCGGAACATTCGGCAATCCGGCGTTATGTTTGCCAACGCACAGAACCGGCCGCGAAGTACGCGTAGTCTCGGTTTTTCGTTAACCCGATAAAAAGGAATCGCCATGAAATATTCGAATAAGATTGTCAGGGGAAGCCGCCGGCGCGGCTTCCTCGCTGCCTGAGCGCGGAATCGGCGCTCAGCCGGTTTTCGCAGTATGAGTTTATCGTCAGCATTGCCCGGCATCGAACCGGCAGAAAGTGCACGACAATGTCGTGCGACGCAAATAGGGATTTTCTAACCAAATGGAGCACAGCATGAACAGCAAATTAGCCATTTCCGCCGTTCTGGCGATGTCCTTGGCCGCGGCGGGATTCGCCTTCGCCGATGATCACGGAGATCGCGGTCGTAACGATCAGATGCAACGCAGCGGCGAGCAGAATCGCCAGGACGCGCGCCAGCCGAATCGCCAGGAAAACTGGAATCGCGGCCAAAGCGAACGGATACAGCGCGGTGCCAAGAACGATCGTCGCGACATGCGCAAGACCGATCGGCGGGACAACCGGGATCGCTTCCAGGGCAACTATGCGCGACGGTACGAACGCGGCGCAGGCCCGTACCATGAATTCCACCCGGGGATGCGCCTTCCGCGCGAATATCGTAACAGGCAGTATGTCGTGGACGACTGGCGCGGCCACCATCTGAGCGCGCCGCCGCGTGGCTACCATTGGGTGCAGACAGGCAGTGACTACGTCCTGGTTGCAATTGCCACCGGTGTCATCCTGCAGCTTCTTCTGAGCAATTAATACCCCCGGAACGGGGAACAACGCCAGCTTCGCTTGCCCCGCTCTCGATCATCGCCATCGCGGTCGCCGGACTGGTCTTCGGCCAGGAAGCCGCCCGCGGCGAAATAGTGGCGCAAATACAGGGCCTGATCGGGCGCGATGGCGCAATCGCGGTGCAGGGCCTGCTGAGAAGCACCAATGCGCCGGCAAAGGACATGTTCGCCACCCTGGTCAGCACGGTCATGCTGGTTATCGGCGCAACGACGGTGTTCGCGGAACTGCAAAGCGACCTCGACCGGATCTGGCGTGTCCCCGCTCCCGCGAAAGTGAACGGCATATGGAACCTGCTGCGCTCGCGCCTGCTTTCCTTCGGCCTGGTGCTGGGGCTGGGGTTTTTGCTGCTGGTCTCGCTGGTCGTCAGCGCCGCGATCGCCGCATTCGGCAAATGGAGTTATGGGTTTTTCGAGGGGCGGGAAGCCTATCTGCATACGCTCAACTTCGGCATCTCTTTCGCCATCAGCACTTTGCTCTTCGCGATGATCTACAAACTCATGCCGCGGGCCAGGATCGCCTGGCGCGACGTATGGATCGGCGCAGCGGTCACCTCGCTGCTGTTCGAAATCGGCAAATTGCTGATCGGCCTTTATCTGGGTACGGCAAGCGTGGCATCCGGATTCGGCGCCGCCGGTTCGCTGGTCGTGCTGCTGGTGTGGGTCTATTTCTCGGCGCAGGTC
>DATKUQ010000619.1:0-4066 GCA_035530495.1 Burkholderiales bacterium | reverse complement strand
GCAGGCGGTGCTGTCCGTGGACACGCTGCGCCACGCCCTGCAGCAGGTGCCGATCGCCAAGAGTCGGTTGCCCGCGAACGCCCTCGCGGCACTGCCAAGCATGGGGATCCGCACTCTGGGCCAGGTGCTGGCGCTGCCGCGCGACGGGCTGCGTCGCCGCTTCGGCGCGGAGCTGCTGGCGTCATTGGATCGCCTGACCGGCGACCTGCCGTCGGGCCTGGCACTGTATCGGCCGCCGGACACGTTCGACCTGCGCATCGAGTTGCTGCACGAGGTGGAGAACCAGTCCGCGCTGATCTTTCCGGTGCGGCGCATGGTCGAGGACCTGGCCGCCTATCTGGCCGGCCGCGATGGCGGGGTGCAGCGGTTCGTGCTGCGCCTGGAACACCGCGAGGGTCGCTATACCGAGGTATCCGTCGGACTGCTGGCATCGGAGCGCGACGGTGCGCTGTTGTTCGAATGCGCACGGGGCCGGCTGGACCACGTCGTGCTGCCCGAGCCGGTGCTGGCGCTGCGGCTGATCGCCCGCGATCTGCCGGCGTTCGTGCCCGCCGGGCAGGACCTGTTCGATGAGCGACCGGCAAACGCCTTGCCGATCGAACAGTTGCGCGAACGGCTTCGCGCGCGGTTGGGCGATGGCGCGGTCTACCGGCTGGGCAGTACACTCGATCCCCGGCCCGAGCGGGCGCAGCGCGCGGCCACGCCGGATGACGGGCCGATCGAGCCGCACCTCCGCCCCACCTGGCTGCTGCCACGCCCCATCCCGTTGCGCGGCGGGGCACCGATCCTCCTGGCCGGTCCCGAGCGAATCGAAACGGGGTGGTGGGATGGCGGGGAAGTCTGCCGCGACTACTACGTGATCGAGACGTCCCTGGGGCAGGAGGCCTGGGCGTTCTGCGCGCCCGACGCGCAGACCGGCTGGATGATCCACGGGTGGTTCGCATGACGGCCTACGCGGAGCTCCATTGCCTCTCGAACTTCTCCTTCGGCCGCGGCGCCTCCAGCGCCCGCGAACTGTTCGAACGGGCGAAGACGTGTGGTTACGCCGCGCTGGCGATCACCGACGAGTGCTCCCTGGCCGGTATCGTGCGCGCGCTGGAGGCCTCGCGCGACACGGGCGTGCCGCTGATCGTGGGGTCGGAGATCCAGATCGACGACGGCCCGAAGCTCGTGGTGCTGTGCGAAACGAAGGAAGGTTATACGTCGCTGTGCAGTCTGATCACCACGGGCCGGCGCGCCTCGGAGAAGGGCACCTACCGCCTGACGCGTGCCGACGTGGCCAGCGGCCTGCCGGGAACCTTGGTCTTGTGGGCGCCCGAGCGGAGTGTGGACATGGCGCACGGTCGCTGGGTACGGCAGACCTTCGGCGATCGCGCCTGGCTGGCCGTGGAGCTGCATCGCGGACCGAACGATGCGCGGCGGCTGCGCGAGCTCGAAGCGATCGGCCAGGAAATCGGTCTGCCGCTGGTGGCGACCGGCGACGTGCACATGCACATCCGGCGCCGGCTGGCCTTGCAGCACACGCTCACCGCGATCAGGCACCGTGTGCCGGTGGCCGAGGCGGGCAGATTGATTGCGCGCAATGGCGAACGACACCTGCGTCGCCGGCATGTGCTCGCGAAGCTCTACCCCGAGGCGTTGCTCGACGAGAGCGCGCGGATCGCCTCTCGGTGTACCTTCACGCTCGACGAGCTGCGCTACCGCTATCCGGCCGAACTGGTGCCGGAAGGTCACACCGCTACCAGCTGGTTGCGCCAGCTGACGGAGGAGGGCGCACGCTGGCGCTGGCCCGAAGGCGTGCCGGCGAAAGTGCACCAGCAGATCGAGCACGAACTGGCGCTGATCGAGGCGCTGCACTACGAACCCTATTTCCTCACCGTGCACGACATCGTGCGCTTCGCGCGCCACCAGGGAATCCTGTGCCAGGGCCGCGGATCGGCCGCGAACTCCTCGGTGTGCTTCGCCCTCGGGGTCACCGAGGTCGACCCGATGAAGATGAACCTGTTGGTCGAGCGGTTCATCTCGAAGGAGCGCAACGAGCCGCCGGACATCGACATCGACTTCGAGCACGAGCGGCGCGAAGAGGTCATCCAGTACATCTACCGGAAATACGGGCGCGAGCGCGCCGCGCTGGCAGCTACGGTCATCTGCTACCGCGGCAAGAGCGCCGTGCGGGACGTGGCCAAGGCCATGGGCTTGCCGCTGGATCAGGTCGACCTGCTGAGCCGGGTGTTTGCGGCGTGGGACGGTACCGAGGCACTCGATGAGCGGTTGCGCGAGCGGGGGTTCGATTCCGGGAGCGCGGTCATCCGGCGCATCCTCAAGCTGACGGCGGAGCTTCTGGACATGCCGCGGCACCTGTCGCAGCACGTGGGCGGTTTCGTGATTTCCGATGCGCCCCTGAGCGAACTGGTACCGGTGGAGAACGCCGCGATGCCCGATCGCACGATCATCCAGTGGGACAAGGATGATCTGGACACCATGAACCTGCTCAAGGTCGATTGTCTGGCGCTGGGCATGCTCACCTGCGTGCAGAAATGCCTGACCCTGCTGCGCACCCAGCGCGGGCAGGATTACGCGATGGCCACCTTGCCCTCCGAGGATCCGGCGACCTACGCGATGATCCAGCGTGCCGACACGGTGGGCGTGTTCCAGATCGAGTCACGCGCGCAGATGGCGATGCTGCCGCGGCACCGCCCGGAGAACTTCTTCGATCTGGTGGTGCAGGTGGCGATCGTGCGACCTGGCCCGATCCAGGGCGACATGGTGCATCCGTATCTGCGCCGACGGCGGAACGAGGAGCCGGTCGACTACCCGTCGGAGGAATTGAAGGAAGTGTTCGAGCGCACGCTGGGCGTGCCGCTGTTCCAGGAACAGGTGATGAAGCTGGCCATGATCGCGGCCGGCTACACGGCGGGGGAGGCGGACGGACTGCGGCGCGACATGGCCGCGTGGAAGCGGCGGGGCGGGTTGGAGAAGCACCGCGAGCGCATCCTCACCGGCATGACCGAGCGCGGCTACACCACGGCCTTTGCCGAGAAGCTGTTCGAGCAGATCAAGGGCTTCGGCAGTTACGGCTTTCCGGAAAGCCACGCCGCCAGCTTCGCCGGCATCGTCTATGCGAGCTGCTGGCTGAAGTGCCACGAGCCGGCGGCCTTCGCCTGCGCGCTGTTGAACAGCCAGCCCATGGGCTTCTATGCGCCGAGCCAGATCGTGCAGGACGCCCGGCGCCATGACATCGACGTGTTCCCTATTGACGTCCAATGCAGCGATTGGGACAACACGCTCATCACCCGGGATGAAGCACCGGCGATCCGGCTGGGCTTGCGCCAGGTGCGCGGTTTCAGTGAAGAGGTCGCCCGGCGGATCATGGCGGCCCGCGCCCAGCGCCCGTTCGCCGACATCGCGGATCTCTGCGCGCGGGCGGACGTGGACAAGCGGCATCAGGACCTGCTGGCGCAGGCCAGCGCGTTGCGGGGGCTGTCGCGGCACCGGCACCACGCGCACTGGGAGATCGCCGGTGTCGAAAAGCAGCTGCCGCTCTTCGGTAACGTCAGTCCGGCCGAGATCGCGGTGGCGTTGCCGAAACCGACGCAGGCCGAGGACACGCTGGCGGACTACGCGCGAACCGGCCTGACGCTGGGCGTGCACCCCATGGCGCAGATCCGGGATCGGTTGCGTGCGGCGCGATGCATGGATTCCCGAACGCTGCGCCGACGCCCTCACAACAGCTATGCGCGTGTCGCGGGGATGGTCACGATGCGCCAGCGCCCGCAGACGGCCAGCGGGGTGACGTTCCTGACGATGGAGGACGAGCACGGCCTGGTCAACGTCATCGTCTGGCGCGACGTCGCCGAAACCCACCGGCGCGTGCTGCTGGAATCCGAGCTGCTGGGCATCGATGGACGGTGGGAGGCGGTCGATGGCGTGTGTCATCTGATCGCCAGCCGCTTGCTCGACATGAGCGAGCTGCTCGGCGGGCTGGATGTGCGGTCGCGAGATTTTCATTGAGACAGAGCGTCTTCGCCCGCAGTGCGAAAGAGGCTCGCCGGGCATTCATGCCGAC
>DATKUQ010000618.1:0-7207 GCA_035530495.1 Burkholderiales bacterium | reverse complement strand
CAATTCCGAGACCGCGATCAAGGTGTTCATCGAAGGCTCGCAGGTCAAGGCTACCGGTTACCGCTTATATTTGTTTTATCCCTGAGGCCGACTTCGGGTATCCTCTGCGGCTGCCGCGCCGGCGCACAGAGTTCGCAGCGGGGCTCTCAACTACGGAAAATGGAAACATGCGCATCTTGCTATTGGGCTCTATCGCCTACGACAATATCATGGTGTTCGAGGGGCGTTTTCGCGAGCACATTCTTCCTGACCAGATCCACATGCTGAACGTGGCTTTCCTGGTCCCGGCTTTGCGCCGCGAATTCGGCGGCTGCGCCGCCAACATTGCCTACAGCCTACGCCTGCTCGGCGGCGAGCCGCTGATCATGGCTACAGTGGGCGAGGACGCCGACTCCTATTACCGGAGGCTGGATGCGCTCGGCATTGAACGTACGCACGTGCGCGAAGTCTCCGGCACGTACACCGCGCAAGCGTTTATCACCACCGATCTGGACGACAACCAGATCACCGCGTTTCATCCGGGGGCGATGGGCCATTCGCACCTCAACAGCGTTGCCGCCGCCGGTGAAGTCGGCCTTGCGATCGTTTCTCCCGATGGGCGCGAGGGCATGCTGCAGCACGCGCGCGAGCTGAAGGAGCAGAACATTCCGTTCGTATTCGACCCCGGTCAGGGACTGCCCATGTTCTCCGGCGCCGAATTGCTCGACTTCGTGAAACTAGCCAGCTACGTTGCGGTCAACTCATACGAAGGCAAGATGCTGGAAGAGCGGACGGGCGAATCGATTGCGCACCTGGCGCAAAAGGTGGAGGCACTGATAGTGACGCATGGCGCCAAGGGCTCAGAGATCTACGCTGGCGGTCAACGCCTGGAGATCCCGTGTGTCAAGGCGAAGGATATTGTCGATCCGACCGGATGCGGGGATGCGTATCGCGCCGGCCTGCTGTACGGCATTGCCGAAGGGATGGATTGGCGTTCGACCGGGCAGCTGGCCTCGTTGATGGGCGCGCTCAAGGTAGGCACGCGCGGCGGACAAAACCACCGCGTCACCCGCGCAGAGATCGAGACTCTCTACCATCAGCATTTCAACGCACAACTAGGATAAGAACGGAGTCTGTTTGGTCGCAGCCTGCGCGTTTTCTGTACTGCGACAAGCCGCCGGACCTATTCCAGCGCAGCGCGCACCTTCGCCGCGTTCGCTTCCAGTTGTTCGCGCGATGGATTTTTCGCCGGCCAGGTGAGACGCAAGCCGTCGTGCGCGTGCCGCGGTACGAGATGAATGTGGAAGTGAAATACGGTCTGGCTCGCGGCAACACCATTGGCCTGGTATAGCGTCATCCCCTCGGGCGAATAGGCGTTTTTCAACGCGCGCGCCACGCGCGCCGCGGTGCGGAATACCGCTGCAGCGAGCGCATCATTGAGACCGTAGATATTCTCCACATGCGGCTTCACTGTTACCAGTACATGGCCGGGGTTGACCTCGCCGATATCCATGAAGGCCAGCGTCATTTCATCTTCGTGTACTTTGGCCGAAGGAATCCGTCCGGCGACGATGTTGCAGAATACGCACTCGCTCATCAGCGTTCCCTTCAGGTCGATCGACTAATTACGCAAAAAGAGACTGCCTGCGCACGCTATTTCCCGGGCGTCAGACACTGCTTGCATGGTACCTGGAACAACTTGCGGTCCTCAAGCCGCACTCCGCTCAGTCTTCCGCCCCAAACACAGCCGGTGTCCAGGGCGATGAGGTCGGGTCGCAACTTCAGTCCGAGCGTCGACCAGTGACCGCAGACGAGCGTATGGTCGCGGTTGGCGCGCCCGGGCGCGTCGAACCAGGGGAAAAAGCCGCTCGGCGCCTTGGCTGTTTCGCCTTTGGTGCGAAATTCTATCTTGCCTTCAGCCGTGCAAAACCGCATCCGCGCCATGGCGTTGACGGTGACACGCAAGCGGTCGGCGCCGCGCAGGTCCTCGCTCCATGAATCGGGCGTATCGCCGTAAAGCTTCGCCAGAAATTCCCGCCAGTTGGCACCGCGCAGCGCCGTCTCGACTTCCCCTGCCAGCGTCCTCGCTGTCGCTACGCTCCATTGCGGCAATAAGCCCGCGTGCACCATCGCAAAAGTGCCTTCGACATGCAGCATTGGCCGGTGCCGCAGCCAAGCCAGGAGCTCTTCGCAATCCGGTGCTGCGAGTACCTGATCGAGCGTGTCGCTGCGGTGCTTTTTGGCGAGTCCGGCGGACACGGTAAGCAGGTGAAAGTCGTGATTGCCGAGCACCGTCACCGCGCCCTCACCCAGACCCTTCACCAAGCGCAGAGTCGCGAGCGAGTCCGGGCCGCGGTTTACCAGATCGCCGACGAACCATAGTCGATCGAGCGACCGGTCAAAGCTAAAGGTGTCGAGCAAGCGCTCGAGCGCGTCCACACATCCCTGTACGTCGCCAATTGCGTAAGTCGACATGTCTTCAGGCCGTGCGGTCGAGTTTGCGGTATTGGATAGCCTCGGCCACATGAGCGACGGCAATCGCCTCGCTACCTGCGAGATCGGCAATGGTGCGCGCAAGTTTCAACACACGATGATAAGCGCGCGCCGACAGATTGAGCTTCGAGATCGCCTGCCTGAGCAAACCGTCGGCCGCCGCCTGAGGGCGGCACCAGCGGTCGATTTCACGCGTGCCGAGGCTGCTGTTGTTTTTCCCTTGGCGCTGGATCTGTACTCGATGCGCCGCCGCGACGCGCTCGCGTACCGTGTCGCTCCCTTCGCCCGCGGACTGGCGCAACAAATCTTCCTGCGGTACTGCCGGCACTTCCAGCTGGATGTCGATGCGGTCCAGCAGCGGCCCGGAGATCTTGCTGCGATAGCGCGCAATCTGGTCCGGCGTGCAGCGGCAGCGGCCGTTGAAATGCCCGAAATAGCCGCAGGGACAGGGGTTCATTGCGGCGATCAACTGGAAACGCGCAGGGAACTCGGCTTGCCGCGCCGCGCGCGAAATCGCCACATACCCGGACTCCAGCGGGCCGCGCAGCATTTCCAGAACCCTGCGCTCGAATTCGGGAAGTTCGTCCAGAAACAGCACACCGTGATGGGCAAGCGAAATTTCCCCCGGGCGCGGATCGCTGCCGCCGCCGACCAAGGCCACGCTGGAGGCGGAGTGGTGCGGCGCGCGAAACGGTCGGCGGCGGAACTGCTCGAGGCGAAACCCGCCCGATCCCAGCGATTGCAGTGCCGCCGACTCGAGCGCCTCGCTGTCGCTCATCGGCGGGAGTATCCCGGCAAAACGCGCCGCCAGCATGGACTTGCCGGTGCCTGGCGGACCCGCCATGAGCACACTATGCCCGCCGGCGGCCGCGATTTCCAGCGCGCGTTTGGCCTGCATCTGGCCTTTGACGTCGGCGAGGTCGGGGTAGTCCGGCGCTGTCGTGACCGCAGTTTCCGCGACGTAAGGCTGCAGACTTTCTCTCCCGCTTAGGTGCGCGCATACCTCGAGCAGGGTTTTCGCAGGGAGGATGTGCGCGTCACTGACCAAGCTCGCCTCGGCGGCACTCGCGCGCGGCAGGATGAAAGCGCGCCCGCAGCGATGCGCCGTGTAAGTCATGGCCAGCGCCCCGCGTATCGGGCGCAAATCGCCGGTGAGCGAGAGCTCGCCGGCGAACTCATGTTCCTCCAGCCTGTTTGCGGGTATCTGCCCGGAGGCGGCAAGTATGCCCAAGGCGATGGGCAGGTCGAAGCGTCCGCTCTCCTTGGGCAGATCGGCGGGGGCTAGGTTGACGGTGAGGCGGCGGGCAGGAAATTCGAAACGCGCGTTGACCAGTGCCGCGCGCACCCGGTCGCGCGCCTCCTTCACCTCCGCCTCGGGTAGACCGACGATGGTGAAACTTGGCAAGCCCCCGGACAGATGGACTTCAACCGTGACTTCGGGCGCATCCATGCCGGAAAGCGCGCGGCTGTGCAGCACGGCGAGCGACATGTCGGTCAGGTGTTCGGCTTGGCAACCCTGGCTTCGAGTTCGGCAACCCGCGACTCCAAAGCGCTGAGCTGCTCGCGCGAGCGCGCGAGCAGCTTGGCCTGGACGTCAAACTCTTCGCGCGTAACCAGATCCAGTCGGGCAAAAAAACTTGCCAGCAGCGCGCGTAGGTTTTTTTCGGCGTCTTTCGCCGGGCTTTGCGCCAGCAAGGTATTGATTTTGCCGCTCAACTCTTCGAACAAGCGGTTTTGCTGCATGAACACCCCCGTTTTTCCGTAGTTTTTCCAGTCTATCACGATGAATATAGCGCCGCAGCGAGCGAGATAGCTGATCGCCCCCGAGCGGTGCAAGCCGAAAGAATGACGCACCAAAATGATGCGTCCGTCGGATGTCCCACCTGCGTATGCGTTTTAACTATATGAATTAACGTAAGTAAAAAACTGGCACAAGCTGTGCTATCGGTGTTATCGCCGGACTTTTTAAACTTTGATAAGGGGATCTTCGATGCGCAAACTATTACTCGCTTCCGCGGTATCAACCATATTTTCCTTGCCGGTGATAATGTCGGCTCAAACAGCGGCGGCAGCCGAGCCGGCTCCGTCGTACACCTTGACCGCAAACGTCGGCATATTCAGCGATTATATCTTCCGCGGGCTGACGCAAACCAATAGCAATCCGGCGATCCAGGGCGGGCTCGACTTCACGCACTCCAGCGGGTTCTATGCCGGTACCTGGTTGTCCAATATCAGTTGGCTGACGGATTTCGGTGCATATAAGAGCGCCCCTCTGGAATGGGACTTTTACGGCGGCTATCGCGGTACCTTCGGCAATTCGGACTTCGGCTATGACGTCGGCCTGCTGCAATACTACTACCCGGGAACGGTCACCCCAGGAGGGGTAAAGGCGGACACGCTTGAAGGGTACGGCCTGGTTAGCTGGAAATGGCTGAGCGCGAAATACTCCTACAGTCTGGGTAACAAGACCTTCGGCGTGGCAGACAGCCGCGGTACCGGGTATCTGGACATTTCCGCCAACTACCCGCTCACTGAAAAGTTGACGCTGGTGGCGCATTACGGCGACCAGAAATACAAAGGCACCGCCCCAGGCGCGGTCGACTCCAACGACACCTTGTCTTCCTACCAGGACTACAAGCTGGGGCTGAGCTATGCGCTGCCCAAGAACTACGTCGTGGGTGCCTATTACACCAATACCCACATGACCGCGAAGCAAAAGGCCTTCTACACCTCGGCTCCCGACAATCGCAACGTTGGCAAGGACGCTTTCACCGTCTATGTGCAAACGTCTTTTTGAGCACACCACAGCATGGGGCGGATCGTCATCGCCCCTTTTCAAAGAGGAACTGCAATGAAACTAGTCACAGCAATCATCAAGCCGTTCAAGCTTGACGAAGTAAGGGAGGCCCTGTCCGCGATTGGCGTGCAAGGCATAACCGTGACCGAGGTGAAAGGTTTTGGCCGGCAGAAGGGCCATACGGAGTTGTACCGCGGCGCGGAATACGTGGTCGACTTTCTGCCCAAGGTCAAGATCGAGGCGGCCATCAAAACGGAATTGCTCGATCAGGCGATCGAAGCCATCGAGAAATCCGCCAGCACCGGCAAGATCGGCGACGGCAAGATTTTCGTGTTCGATCTGGCGCAGGTCATCCGCATACGCACCGGCGAGACCGGCGCGGAAGCACTATAGGGAGATGCATGATGAAAAAAATGATAGCTCTACTCGCCCTGCTCGGCGCCTTCAGCTTGGCGGCTCCGGCCACCGCGCAGGATAAACCTGCCGCCCCGGCGCCGGCTGCAGCCGCTGCGGCCACACCCGCTGCAGCACCTGTCGCCGCTCCTGCGCCTGCGGGGCCCGCCGCACCCGAGCTCGTCGATGCTTCCAAGATCAATTCCGGCGATACGGCCTGGATGCTGACAGCGACGGCCCTGGTGCTGCTGATGACCATTCCTGGCCTAGCCCTGTTCTACGGCGGCATGGTGCGCAAGAAGAACGTTCTCGCCACGCTCATGCAAAGCTTCGCCATCACCTGTTTGGTGACCGTGATATGGGTGGTCGCCGGATACAGTCTCGCGTTCACGCCAGGCTCGGGATTCGTCGGCGGCATGAGCCGATTCTTCCTCTCCGGCATGGCCTATATGCATGACGCCAACAAGGTCACGGTGAGTCATCTCGCGGGTACGATTCCCGAGTCGGTGTTCATGATGTTCCAGATGACTTTCGCGATCATCACCCCCGCCCTGATCACCGGCGCATTCGCCGACCGCATGAAATTCTCGGCCATGATGTGGTTCATGGGCCTGTGGTCGCTGCTCGTGTACTCGCCGATCGCGCACATGATGTGGGAACCGACCGGTACGTTCGCCAAGATGGGCATCCTCGACTTTGCCGGCGGCACGGTCGTGCATATCAACGCCGGTATCGCGGCGCTGGTTTGTGCCCTGATGCTGGGCAAGCGCCTGGGCTACGGCAAAGAGGCGATGGCGCCGCACAACGTGGTGCTGACCGTGATCGGGGCGTCCTTGCTGTGGGTGGGCTGGTTCGGCTTCAACGCGGGTTCCGGATTGGCCGCCGATGGCCGCGACGGCATGGCCATGCTCGTGACCCAGTTCGCGACGGCTGCTGCTGCGTTGACATGGATGTTCACAGAGTGGATGGCCAAGGGCAAGCCCTCGGTCCTGGGTATCGCTTCTGGCGCCGTTGCCGGACTGGTTGCGATTACGCCTGCTTCGGGCTTTGTCGACCCGATGGGCGCACTGATCATCGGCATTGCCGCCGGCGTAATCTGCTTCTTCGCATCGACGTCGGTGAAGAAAGCCTTCGGCTACGATGATTCGCTGGACGCCTTCGGTGTGCACTGCGTCGGCGGTATAGTCGGTGCGCTGCTTACCGGGGTGCTCAACGTCAAGGCGATCAGCGGCGCCGATGGCAGTCTGCTCACCCAGTTCTACGGTGTGATGACCACGCTGCTATACAGCGGCATCATGAGCTTCATCATTCTCAAGGTGCTCGACCTGACCATCGGCCTGCGCGTCAGCGCGGATGAAGAGCGTGAAGGTCTCGACCTCGCCCTGCACGGTGAAAAAGTCGAATGATCTAGCCGCGCCGCCGGCGCAAGCTTGGGCGCTTGCGCAGAACGCGCACCGAGCCCGCAAGGGCTGGTAGCAAAACGGGCACCTTCGGGTGCCCGTTTTTTTCGGCGCCGTTGTGTCAGCGCGCGCTCAGGTGCCTGGG
>DATKUQ010000617.1:0-2674 GCA_035530495.1 Burkholderiales bacterium | reverse complement strand
ACCATCAACCAGTCCACCTGCAACAAGGATTATTCCTGCGTCAAGGGATTCTGCCCCAGCTTCGTCACAGTGGAAGGCGGCAAGCTGAAGAAGGGCAAGGCGGGCGCGGCGAAATCGGCCGACGATTTTCCGGCGCTGCCGGAACCGGCGCCGGCGGCGATCGACCAGGCTTACGGCGTGCTCGTCACCGGCATCGGCGGCACCGGCGTGGTCACCATCGGCCAGATCCTGGCCATGGCCGCGCACATCGAAGGCAAGGGCGTGACCGTGCTCGACATGTCGGGGCTGGCGCAAAAAGGCGGTCCGGTGATGTCGCATGTGCGCATCGCGAACCAACCCGAAGACCTGCACGCGGCGCGCATCGGCACCGGCGCGGCGAGCCTGGTGATCGGCTGCGACCTGGTGGTCGCCGCGAGCCCGGACGCGCTGGCCAAGATGCGCGATCCCGACACGCGCGCCGTGATCAACGCCACCACTGCGCCGACCGCGGATTTCGTGAAGAACCCGAACTGGCAGCTTCCCGGCAGCGACCTGCTGCACGACATCGCCGAAGCCTGCGGCAAGGACAACGTGGATTTCGTCGCCGCCGGAAACATTTCCACCAGCCTGATGGGCGACTCCATCGCCACCAACATGTTCATGCTCGGCTACGCCCTGCAAAAAGGCTGGGTGCCGGTTTCCGCTGGGGCGGTGGAGAAAGCGATCGAGCTGAACGGCGTCGCGGTCGACTTCAACCTGAAGAGCTTCGTCTGGGGCCGGCGCGCGGCGGTCGATCTGGCGCGCGTGGAAAAAATCGCCACGCCGGGCGAGATCATTCCCATCAGCCAGCATCTGTCGCGCAACCTGGACGAGCTCATGGCCAACCGCGTCGAATTCCTCACCGCCTACCAGGACGCGGCCTACGCGGCGCGCTACCAGGCGCTGGTGGAGAAAGTACGGCGGATCGAGTCCGAGAAAATCGGCGGCAGCAAGCTCGCCGAAGCGGTCGCGCGCTACTACGCCAAGCTCATGGCCTACAAGGACGAGTACGAGGTCGCGCGGCTGCACTCCGACCCCGCGTTCATGCAGAAGATCGAGGGCATGTTCGAGGGCGATTACAAAGTAGTGTTCCACATGGCGCCGCCGATGCTGAACAAACCCGATCCGGCGACCGGCGAAGCGAAGAAATCCACCTTCGGCCCGTGGATGATGCACGCGTTCCGTCTGCTGGCGAAACTCAAAGGCCTGCGCGGCACGGCGCTCGATGTCTTCGGCCGCACCGAAGAGCGCCGCACCGAGCGCGCGCTGATAAGCGAGTACGCGGCGACAGTGGAACAATTACTGGCCGGCCTCACGCCCGCCAACCACGCGCTTGCGGTCGAGATCGCGAGCATCCCCGAGACGATCCGCGGCTACGGGCACGTAAAAATGCGCCATCTCAAACAGGCGCAACAACAGCGCGCCGAACTGCTGGCCAAATTCAGCGCACCGGTGGAGCGCACGGCGCGGGCCGCGTAAACGCCAAAGCGGCATGAGCCTCACCCGCATCGACCTCGAACGCGACCGCGTCCGCCAGGAGCTGGCGCTGACGCCGCTTGGTCCGCATCTGCTCAGCGACGCCGAACTGGAGGAGTCGCTGTGGCAGATTCTGCAGCAGGCGGAATCCGGTGCGGATTACTGGGTGTTCGGCTACGGCTCGCTGGTGTGGAATCCTCTGTTTCATTTCGAGGAAAAGCGCGTGGTCACGACCAACGGCTATCACCGCAGCTTCTGCCTGTGGTCGCGCATCAACCGCGGCACCCTGGACCGGCCGGGACTGGTGCTGGGCCTGGACCGCGGCGGGCGCTGCCGCGGCGTCGCCTACCGCATCGCCACCGATCGCGCCGAGAACGAGCTGCGCCTCGTCTGGCGGCGCGAAATGATGACGGGTGCCTATGTGCCGCGCTGGGTACAGGTCAGCGACGGCGACACCGCGTTCCGCGCCATCACCTTCACCATCAACCGCGCCAGCCCGTCCTACGCTGGCCGCCTGTCGCCGGAGACCATCATCGATCGTCTGACGACCTGCCATGGCCGCATGGGGCCGGGCATAGACTATCTGCTGCACACCGCGGAAGCGCTGCGCGCCTGCGGCATCACCGACCGCCACCTGCAACAATTGTGCGATCTCGCCCACGCCAGGAAGGCGCAAGGCTAATCCGAACCGAACTTATGCTGAGCGTGCATCATCTGTCAGTCGCCGTCTGCGCTCGCGGTCTGTCGTGAGTCGCGCTGCCCGAAAACAATCCCTGGTCGAGGAAATGCTCCCACAAGTGCGCCCAGGTCTTCCAATCGTGGCCGCCCTGCGTCGCCGCTACACATTCGGCCGGCAAACGCTGGGCCAACATTTCGCTGGCGGCGGCGAAGCGGTCGGTCGTTCCATACCCGAGGCGGATTGCCGGCAACGCAGGCGTCCCAGAGCAATGCGCCTTGAGCCACGCCAGAAGCGTTTGCTCGTCGTCTTGCGCATTGATCCCGCCCGGTTGCCAGGCGTCGAGCCCACCGCGGCGTACCAGCTCGGCAATTGTCCCGCGGTTCGCGAGATATGGCGCGAGCAGGATTACGCCGTCAATTTCGGCCGGATGGTCGCGCGCGCAGATCAGCGCGCCCATGCCGCCCAGCGAAATGCCCATCAGCCAGATTTGCCGGTAATGGG
>DATKUQ010000616.1:0-4580 GCA_035530495.1 Burkholderiales bacterium | reverse complement strand
CGTGGGCATGACGCTGCCGATCGCGCGCGACTTGTCGCGCTCGGGCATACGCGTGGTTACCATTGCGCCGGGCATTTTCGAAACACCGATGCTGCTGGGCATGCCCAAGGAAACGCAGGACGCACTCGGCAAGATGGTGCCGTTTCCCCCGCGCCTCGGGCGTCCGGCCGAGTACGCGGCGCTGGCCGTGCATATCATCCAGAACGAAATGCTCAACGGTGAAGTGATCCGCCTCGACGGCGCGATAAGGATGGCGCCGAAATAAAGGCGCGGGATCGCTGGGGCGCTTCAGAGCGGCTGCAGTTGCAGCTGCTGCCTGAAGATTTTGGCGCGGCGCATGTAGCCGTCAGCGATATTCTGCAGATTGGCCATTTCCGCCTGGGAAAGGTCGCGCACGACCTTGGCCGGCGAGCCCAGCGCCAGCACGCCATCGGGTATGGTCTTGCCTTCGGGTATGAGCGAGCCGGCGCCGATCAGGCTGTGCTTGCCGATTACCGCATGGTTGAGAATGACGCTGTTGATGCCGATCAGGCTGCCGTCGCCGATGCTGCAGCCGTGCAGCATGACCATGTGACCGACGGACACGCCGCGGCCCAGGGTGAGCTTGACGCCCGCGTCGGTATGCAGCGTCGAGCCGTCCTGCACATTGCTGCCTTCGCCAATCTCGATCTGGTCATTGTCGCCGCGGACGACGGCGTTGAACCAAATGCTGGCTCTGTCCTCGATCAGCACCGAGCCGATGACACTGGCGCTGTCGGCGATATACCAGTCCGTGCCGCGCACCTGTACTCTGCGTTCGCCGAGAGAGTAGACGCTCATGTTTTATCCCCGTAAAAGGCCGTCGGAATCATAGCAGAAGGCGCCAGCTGTTATTATGGCGGCCAAAAATGAAAACCAGCAGTTCCATTTTTCTGAACATCCGCGGCCTGCGCTATCACTGCCGCGTTTGGGGCGAAGCGGGCCGGCCGAGGCTGTTCATGCTGCACGGCTGGATGGATGTGTCGGCCTCGTTCCAGTTTCTGGTGGACGCCTTGCAGGGTGATTGGCAGGTGATCGCGCCGGACTGGCGCGGCTATGGCTTGTCCGACTGGGGACCGGCAGATTGCTATTGGTTTCCCGATTACATGGGTGATCTGGACCGGCTGCTGGCGCATTTCGAGCCGGATCGGCCGGTCACGCTGATCGGCCACAGCATGGGCGGCAATATTGCCAGCATGTACGCAGGTGTGCGCCCGGAGCGGGTGGCGCACCTGGTCAATCTGGAGGGTTTCGGCATGAGCCGCAGCGAGCCGGCAAAGGCGCCGGCGCGCTACGCCAAATGGCTGACGCAACTCGACGACAAGCCGGGTTTTCGCGACTACGCCGGTTTCGCCGAACTGGCCGCGCGCATGCGCGCGGGCAATCCGCGTCTGTCCGAGGCGCGCGCACTGTATCTGGCGCAGCACTGGGGCAGGCAGAACGGCGCAGGGCGCGTCGAACTCAGAAGCGATCCGGCGCACAAGCTGATCAATCCGGTCTCCTACCAGTTGGAGGAGGCCATGGCCTGCTGGCGCAACGTCGCCGCCCCGGTGCTGTGGATGGACGGCGCCGAATCCGGGACCATGGAACGCATGCGCATCAACGCCGGAGACATTGAAGTGCGCAAGGCCTGCTTCCGCAGCCTGAGCGCGCACACCATCGCCGAAGCCGGGCATATGCTGCATCACGACCAGCCGGAACGGCTGGCCGAACTGATAGAAGCGTTCCTGCGCCGGAGTTGATCTGCGGCTGGGCGGCTGCAGGGGGCATGTTAAAATGAGCATTGAATGCAACCCCTGCTCAACTATGACCTGCATTGCCACTCCACGGCGTCCGACGGCTTGCTCGCGCCGGCCGAGCTGGTGCGGCGTGCGGCCGGCAACGGCGTCGGCGTTCTCGCACTAACCGACCACGACGAGATTTCCGGCCTGGCCGAAGCGCGCGTGCAGGCGGCCGAATCGCGGTTGCGTTTTATCGACGGCGTAGAGGTATCGATCAGCTGGGGCGGGATCACTATTCACATCGTCGGTCTGAACATCGATCCGGGCAATGCGCAATTGCAGCAGGGGTTGCAGGCGATACGCCAAGGCCGTTCCGAGCGCGCGAAGCACATGGCGCAGGATCTCGCGCGCGCGGGGATCCCGGGCAGCCTCGAGGGGGCCTACGCCTACGTAGACAATCCCAACCTCATCGGTCGCACGCATTTCGCGCGCTTTCTGGTGGAAAAGCGCTACGTCAGGGATGTGAAAAGCGCGTTCCAGCATTATCTGGTGAGCGGCAAGCCCGGCTACGTACCGCATCAGTGGGCCACCTTGGAAGAGGCCCTTGCCTACATCAAGGCCGGCGCAGGCGTCGCGGTGGTCGCGCACCCGGGGCGCTACAAGCTCACGCGCACGCAGATGCGCAAGTTTCTGGGTGAGTTCAAGGATGGCGGCGGTGCCGGCATCGAGGTGGTCACCAGCAGCCATACGGCCGAGCAATCCCTGGAGTACGCGATCCTGGCCAAGGAATTCGGTTTGCTCGCTTCGCGCGGCTCGGATTTTCACGGCCCCGGCGAATCCCGCGTCGATCTGGGCATGCTGCCCAAGCTGAGCGCCGATCTCAAGCCGGTCTGGCACGATTGGTGAGGAGCAAACCGGGTTCCAACTGTTTCTTTTCCGTTCTCTTTTCACCAGGTTTCGAATGTCGCAGTATTTCGCCGTTCATCCAATAAACCCGCAGCCGCGTCTGATCGCCCGGGCGGCCGCCATCATTCGCGCGGGCGGCGTAATCGCCTATCCTACGGATTCCTGCTATGCCATCGGCTGCCACATCGGCGACAAGGAAGCGATGCAGCGGCTGCGCACTATTCGCGACATCGACGACAAACACCACCTGACGCTGATGTGCCGTGACCTTTCGGACATTGCGACCTATGCGCAGGTGGACAATGTGCAGTACCGATTGCTGAGAAAGCTGACGCCGGGAAGCTACACTTTCATTCTTCGTGCGAGCCGGGAAGTGCCGCGGCGGCTGCTGCACCCGCGGCGCAAGACCATAGGGATGCGCGTGCCCGATCACGCGGTCGCGCAGGCGTTGTTGCAGGAGCTGGGAGAACCGCTGCTGTCTGCCACGTTGAGCCTCCCCGGCGACGCGCTTCCGCTCAACGACGGGGAGGAGATCCGTACGCGCCTGGAACACGCGCTCGACCTGGTGCTGGATGCCGGGTCATGCGGCACCGAACCGACAACGATGGTCGATTTGACCGGCGCTGCCCCGGAATTGCTGCGGCAGGGCAGGGGAAGCTTGGATCCGTTCAGTTTCGAAGTGCGAGTCTGATAAACTCGCCATTTTTACGCAATCGGGCCAATGGAATTTAATCTCGTTCAAACAATCGCCATCTGGGCGCTCCCCGTGATCTTCGCGATTACCTTGCACGAAGCGGCGCATGGTTACGTGGCACGGTATTTTGGCGACAATACAGCGTATGTTCTCGGGCGCGTGAGCCTCAATCCGCTGCGCCATGTCGATCCGGTCGGGACCGTGCTGGTGCCGCTGCTGATCCTGGTTGCGAGCAGCCTGTTCGGCGCGGGCAGTATACTTTTCGGATGGGCCAAACCCGTGCCGGTGGATTTCTCCGGACTGCGCCACCCCAAGCGCGACATGCTCTGGGTGGCGGCTGCCGGACCGTTCGCCAACCTGGTGATGGCCTTGATGTGGGCGTTCGCGTGGAAGTTCGCGCTGGTCGCGCCGCAGACATCGTTTACCCTGCCGCTCATGCTCATGGCCCGGGCCGGAGTCAACATAAACCTGGTGTTGATGCTGCTCAATCTGCTGCCGATCCTGCCGCTCGATGGCGGCCGCATCGCGGTGAGCCTGCTGCCCAACCGCCTGGCTTACAAGTTTTCGCGCACGGAGCCGTATGGATTCCCGATCCTGCTGCTGTTGGTGTTCACTAATCTGTTGGGAGTGGTTCTCTTTCCGATGGTGAACGCTTCGCTCCATATAATTGCAACGATTTTTCAGATATAGGACACAAAATTACATGTACGAGCAACGTGTCGTCTCGGGCATGCGCCCCACCGGGAGCCTGCACCTGGGGCATTTCCATGGGGCTCTGAAGAACTGGGTCAGGCTGCAAAGCGAATACCCATGCTTGTTTTTCGTTGCCGATTGGCATGCGCTGACAACGCATTACGATACCCCCGAGGTGATCGAAGAGAATGTCTGGGACATGGTAATCGACTGGCTCGCGGCGGGCATTGATCCGGCGCGGGCGACGCTATTCATACAGTCGCGCGTGCCCGAGCATGCGGAACTGCATACGCTCTTGTCTATGATCACGCCGCTGGGCTGGCTGGAGCGGGTTCCGAGCTACAAGGATCAGCAGGAGAGGCTGGCCGACCGCGATCTCGCCACCTACGGATTTCTTGGCTATCCATTGCTGCAAAGCGCCGACATCCTTATGTACCGTGCCGCCTGGGTACCGGTAGGCGAGGACCAGGTGCCGCACGTAGAGTTGACACGTGAGGTGGAGCGCCGCTTCAACCACCTGTTCGGGCGCGAGCCGGGCTTCGAGGACA
>DATKUQ010000615.1:0-11491 GCA_035530495.1 Burkholderiales bacterium | reverse complement strand
GTTGTAGTCGCGGGGAATCTCTACGATTGGCGGACTGACTTTGTGGTCAGCGGTCGATAGTCCGGGCATACCGTTCTCCTCTTTGTGTTCCCGTTGACGGCCCCTCTAGGGCAAGTCTGAACAAGTGGGCTACGCCCCCTTGTCCCCCAGGGGGACTTCCTTCGGGGCGTAAATCCCCCACATCAGAGGGACCCTCGGGGATGACGCGCTTCGCAACTATTCTTATTCAGAAGTTCCCTATGAAGTCCAATGTTATCACTCTTCATTTCGCTCGAACTACGGGATCCGGACCTTCGTGACCTTGCGCAGCATCGCAACCAATCCGTGGCGGAACGCGATCACCAGGATGATCATGAGGACGCCATAGACCAGAACATTGAGCCCCCCGAGCGGTCGCACGACCTCATCGAGGACGGCAAACAACACGCTCCCGATGACCGGTCCGAGCAGGGTACCCATCCCCCCCAGAAGCAGCGTGACCAACACGGCGATATCCACGCTGACCGGCCCGAATACCGTTGGATTGATGTAGCCGCTGTAATAAGCGTAAATGGCACCGGCCGCACCGATGAGCGCCGAGCCGACGGTAGCGGCAAGAACCTTGTACATGGTGACGTCGATGCCGGCCAGTTCCGCGGCAAACTCGTCGTCGGCGATCGCGCGAAATGCGGTCCCGGCCCGCGAGCGCATCAGCAGGTGATAAAAAACCAGGGAGAGCATGAGCACGCCGAGAATTACGTAGTAGCTCGCCAAGCCGGGCGCCAGCGCGTCGGGCCTCAGGCCCCTGGTCTCGATACCTGTTTCGCCGTTCGTCCACTCGCGCAAGCCGAGGATGAGATTGGCGAAGATCATCGAGAACACCAGCGTCACGATGCCGACGAAAATCACCCCCAGCCCGCGGCGTACCGAGACGTAGCTGAACACGCCGCCCAGAACGGCGGCAGACACGATTCCGACCGGAATGCTCGCCCACGGGGACACAGACATGCGCATGGCCAGCACCACGGAGACGTAGGCGGAGCAGCCGGCCAGCGCGCCAACGCACAGGAACAATTGGCGCGTGTGCCCGAAAATGATGTTGAACGCGACCGTATAGATCATGTAGATCAGCATCATCGTCGCGAGCCGCAGGTAGTAGGCGCTGCCGCCCAGGCCCAGCGGCACCAGAGCCAGCACCACGACCACGAGGAGCAGCGTCACGTATTCGGCAAGGTATCGCTTTGTGTTCATGAACGGGACGCGAACAGCCCGGCAGGCCGCAACAGGATAGTGAATACAGCGGTTCCCAGCAGAATGATGAGCGTCAGATACGCCCCGACGTAGTAGCTCGCGAAGGCGTTGACAATGCCGAGCAACACGCCGGCGGCCAGCGTACCGTTGATGCTGCGCACGCCTCCCACCACCGCGACGATCAGCGCATAATCGGTGAGTCCATTTCCCATTTCAGGGCCAAGGGAAGAAAACAGCCCCTGGGCTATGCCTCCCAGCCCGGCCATCATGGCACTCAAGACTACGATCACGGTACGGATCCTTGCCGGGTTGATCCCGCACAGTTCGGCCCCCACCTCGTTCTGGATGATCGAACGGATGACTTTTCCCAGCAAGGTTGCTTTCAGGAAGGCGAACAACAGTGCGAAGGCGAGGATGGCAATTGCGGCCACGGCTGCACTCGCCGTTCGGATGCTGATTCCGGCCACATCGAACGACGGCGTCGCAAGCCTGAGACTGAGCGAGATATCCGAGTACTTGTAGTCCATAAATCCATTTACCACGAAGGAGAGTCCCAGGGTGATCAGCAAGCCGAGCAGCAGCCGCTCTTCCCCCGCGCAACGGTAGGCGGGGATCAGCAGCGTCCGGTCCACCACCAGACCGAAAACGCCGGCGCTCAGGATACCCAGCACGCAGGCGGCCACGGGGTGCATTCCCGCGTTGATACACAATGCCGCAACGATTCCGCCCACCACGGCGAACTGCCCTTGCGCCAGATTCAGCACCCCTCCAAGTCCGAAGATCAGGGTGATTCCCACCGCCATGAGGGCAAGTTGCAGTCCCTGGACAGTTCCGTCTATAAGTATGGCGATCACGATTCAGGCCATTCCCAGGTAGGCCCGCTGGATGTCCGGATTACCGAGGAGTTCCGTCGATGGTCCGAACAGGCGTATCTCCCCGTTTTCAAGCACGTAGGCCCGTTCGGCAAACGCCAGGGCGTGAGGGATCTGCTGCTCAGCCAGCAGGATGGTCAATCCCTCAGCCTTGAGCCGAGCGAGCTGGCGGTACATCTCGCTCACAAAATGCGGTGAGAGTCCGGTGGAAGGCTCATCCAGCAGCAGTATCTTCGGCTTTGCCATCAAGCCCCTGCCGACCGCCAGCATCTGCTGTTCTCCGCCGCTCAAGGTGCCAGCCATCTGCCGCTTGCGCTCCTCCAACCTCGGGAACACGCGCAGGACGAACTTCAGGCGTTCCGCGCGCGATTTGTAGTTCGTATATGCGCCGAGCTCGATGTTTTCCAGCACGCTCATCTGGGGAAAAAGCTCGCGTTCCGCGGGAACGTAGACGACACCCCGCTTGACCAGCTCGTAATGGCGAAGCCCGTCGATCCGAGCGCCGTCGAAGAGGATCCCGCCGCTGCGAGGCGCGAGCATTCCGGCGATCGCCTTGAACAGCGTGGTCTTCCCGGCGCCGTTGGGACCGATGACCGCCACCGCCTCGCCCCGGCGCACTTCGAGGCTCACGCCTCTCACCACGGGCATGTCGCCGTAGCCGACCTCGATCTCCTGCGCCGCGAGCAGTGCGCTCACTCGGCGCTGCCAAGATAGGCGTCGATCACTCCCTGGTCGCGAGCGACCTCGGCGGGGGTTCCCAGCGCGATCAGCTGGCCGAAGTTGAGCACCAATACGCGATCGGCCACCCCCATGATGGCTTTCATTATGTGCTCCACCCAGATGACGGTCATGTCCAGTTCGTCCCGGATGCGCCGGATCAGGCCCATCGCGCGTTCCATCTCGGAAGGATTGAGACCGCTCATGGCTTCGTCGAGCAACAGCAGCCCCGGTCTCATAGCCAGTGCCCGTGCGAGCTCCAGCATGCGCCTTTGCTGCAGCGTGAGGCCCTCCACCGGCAGGTCTTTCTTGTCGAGCAGCCCCGCGAGATCCAGAAAGAACTCGACTCGCTCCCGGTTCTGGGATGACTTGGCGTTTCGATCTTTCCCGCCAAAAGCCGAGCCGATTGCCACGTTCTCCAGAACAGTCATGCTGGCAAACGAGCGGGGGGTCTGCAGCACCCTTGCGACCCCCCGTTGCGCTACCTGATGCGGCCGCAGCCCCGTCACATCCCGGCCCTGGAACAGCACCCTGCCCGCACTCGGCCGGAAAATGCCGTTGATCAGATTAAGCAGGGTCGACTTTCCGGCCCCGTTTGGTCCGATCAGCCCGAGAATTTCTCCTCGGGCCGCGGTGAAGCTGACATCGTTCAGCGCCGGCAATCCTCCGAAGTATTTTGTAAGTCTCTCGGCTTCAAGAACCGCCTCAATCCTTCGGGACATAGGGTGCGATCACAGGACTGCGGTAGACCACCTTCTGGCGCCAGGTGGCCCCCACGTCGACCGCCCCGGGATCCCCCTTCTCGTAGGTATAGAGGATCGGCTTGGCCGCCTTCATCTCGCCCCACTCGGTGTACGCGAGCGGCCAGGCATAGCCCGGTTGATCGAAGCTTCCCTTGCGGATCGCATCGGCGATGACCTTCGGGTCGGTGGACTTGGTCTTCTCGATCGCCCCCGCGACCATCTTGACCATTGCGTAACCGGACAAGGAGTTGTTATCGAGCAGGTGCTTGTAGCCTGCAAAGTACTTGGCCGCGAGCTGCTTGTACCCCGGGCTTTCGAAGTCGACACAGCTGTAGTCGACATAGTGCCCGTACATCATTGGCCCGACTCTCTGCGCCATCATCTCCGCGGCATACCAGGGCCCGACGATCATCGCCTTCATCCCCAGTTCGATCGCCTGCCTGGTGATGGTGGGAACACCGGGGGGGTGGCCGGTCCCGATGATGAGTTCAGGGTTCATACCTTGAAGCTTGCGCAGATACGGCGTGAAATCCTTTTCGCGAACCGGCGCCACCTCGACCTGGAGCTTCACGCCCGGCAGGGGTTTGATCGTGGTTTCGACAGCGTCCATGATCGAATGCCCCCACGAGTAGTCGGCTGCGATCTCACCAACGCGAGTGATCTTCTTCTCCTTGATCATGAAGGCGATGGCCCCCATGCTTTCCGGAGCCGCCGGCAGGCAGGTGCGGAAGGTGTAGCGGCTTTCCTTCTTCAGGATCTCAGCCGCACCCGCCATGGTCAGGAAGTACGGGACCTTATAGGATTCCGCCTGCTGCGCGACAGCCAGCCCGACGTCACTAGATATGGTCCCCCCGGCCGCGACGACGTGTTCCTGCTCGACCATGTACTTGAACGCCGTGATGCCTTCGTTCGGGTTGTTCTTGTCGTCCCGCTCGATCAACTCGAACTTTTTACCGAGCACACCCCCCTTTGCGTTCAACTCTTCGATCGCCATTTTCATGCCGTCCCGCGCCTGCAATCCCCAGACCGCGAACGGCCCGCTCAACGACGACACGAACCCGAACTTGATGGTTCCCTGCGCCAGCGCCGCGCCGGATTGCGCGAGCACCCCCAGCAGGACAAAACTCAACAAACCCAGCCGTCTTGTATTCATTTTTCATCCCCCTCCATCGTTTCGATGCGGATTTCCCACTTGCCGCGCATGCCCGCACAAACAGCGCAACCACTGTAATTAAACCCCGACCCCGGGTCAAGGACAGATACACCCATCCTGTACTTAGTCGGCCCGCCCTTTTTTTATTCTCCACTCCATTCGATCTTGCCCTCGGGGAGCAGATACAAAATCAACGCTCGCCCGCCACTCACCGTGGGTCGATGCCCCGAGTCTGGAGGATACACAAGCCAACCCGCACCGTGGTCATCGAACCTGGCGTCCTGGTCTACCGGCATGATCATGTCGATTTCGCCGGTCGGATGGCGGTGATGATTGCCCACCAGGTCGGTGATATCGACCACGTCCACGCTCAATCCCTGCGTCGCCTCGCCCGCCTCGAAAATCCGGCCGAAACGCCGCTTGGCGTCGCCCTCGCGGCACAGCCAGCCTGCGGCAATGCCGGCGTGGCAGGCCTCGCGGATGCGCTGAAACTGTTCGCATTCCGGGGAGAACTTCAGATTGAGTTCCCCCTGCAGCGCCGCGTCCAGCGCGCGACCCTGCGCAAGGCGCGCGACCGGCGCAAGCAGTTGCTGCAAGCGCATCGGCGAAGTCATCGCGCTGCTCGGGCTGTGGGTTCTTGCGGCGCCGCGCCAGGCGACAATCGCGCCGGCACGCTGAGCCATGTCTTGCTCATGACCATTCCTCCTCTTTTAGGCCGTTTTCTAATTTTACGCTGCGCCGCTTGCCAATTCGTTGATATGCATTATAATGCTATATATTCGTATCGTCAGCATTATAATTCCACTCCGGACATGACGCCGATGGGCGCACGCGACACACTACAGAAGACCAGAATGACCGCGGCGGCGGACGAGGCCTTCCTGCGCACCCTCGGCGAGCGCGTGCACGACGCCCGCGCGCGGCGCGGCATGACGCGCAAGATCCTCGCGCGCGACTCGGGTGTGTCCGAGCGTTACCTCGCCCAACTCGAATCCGGGCTGGGCAACGTTTCCGTGTTGCTGCTGCAGAGAATCGCCGCGGCGCTGAATCTGTCCCTGAACGAGGTCCTGCAACAAGGGCCGGAGCAACCGGCGGAACTGACGCTGATAGAGCAGTTCCTGCAGCGACTGCCGGCGCAGAAGCTTTCCGCGGTGCGCTCGCAGCTGATGCGCGACTACGGCGCTGCGCATAGCGACCGCATGAAGCGCATCGCGCTGATCGGCTTGCGCGGCGCCGGCAAATCCACCCTCGGCAGCCGGCTGGCGAAAGAGCTGGAGGTTCCCTTCATCGAACTCGACCGCGAAGTCGAGCGCGACGCCGGAACCAGCCTGTCGGAAATCTTCCTGCTCTACGGGCAGGCCGGCTATCGCCGCTACGAGCGGCGCTGTCTGGAGAACGCAGTGAAGAAAAACGGGCGCGTCGTCATCGCAACCGGCGGCTCCATCGTGTCCGAGCCGGGCACCTACGACCTGTTGCTCTCGACCTGTTGTACCGTGTGGCTCAAGGCCCAGCCCGAGGAGCACATGGCGCGTGTGGTGGCACAGGGCGACACCCGGCCGATTACCGGAAACCGCGAAGCCATGCAGGACCTGCACCGCATCCTGCGCGGCCGCAATGGGCTCTACGGCCGTGCCGACGTGACCATCGATACCGCGCACAAGAGCATCGAGCAAAGCCTGCAGCAGCTACGCAAGGCCGTCGCAACTTGGAATTCGTAGCAAGAAACTTGTCTTGCTGCGGTCCGAATCAGGGGAGCACGAGGGGTAGCAAGGAGGGAAAGCAGCAGCCCCTCCGCTTCCTTGGGCTCTCGAATTATCACAGAATCTCGAAACAGGAGAAGCCATGCAAGCAACCATGAGCAAGACAGCAGAGCCGGCGCGCGTCAGCTTCGGCACCGACCCCGAACGCTACGTCCACTGGCGCATGAGCGTGGACGGCGCGATCGCGACGCTGTCGATGAACGTAAACGAGGACAAAGGGCTCAGGCCCGGCTACAAACTCAAGCTCAACTCCTACGACCTCGGCGTGGACATCGAGCTCTACGATGCGCTGAACCGCATACGCTTCGAGCACCCCGGGGTGCGCTGCGTGGTGCTCACCTCGGCGCGCGAGCGCATGTTCTGCTCCGGCGCCAACATCTACATGCTGGGCCAGTCCAGCCACGGCTGGAAGGTGAATTTCTGCAAATTTACCAACGAGACACGCAACGGCATGGAAGACTCGAGCCGCAACGACGGGCTCAAATTCCTCGCCGCGGTGAACGGCACCTGCGCCGGCGGTGGCTACGAAGTCGCGCTCGCCTGCGACGAAATCCTGATGATCGACGACCGCTCCTCCACGGTAAGCCTGCCCGAGGTGCCGCTGCTGGGCGTACTGCCGGGCACCGGCGGCCTCACGCGCATCACCGACAAGAGAAAGGTGCGGCGCGACCTGGCCGATTTTTTCTGCACCACCAGCGAGGGCGTGCGCGCCGACCGCGCCAAGGACTGGGGCCTGGTGGACCACAGCGCGAAGCCGCAGGTATTCTCCCAAGCGGTCAAGGAACACGCCGAACGCCTGGCGGCGGCGAGCGATCGGCCGCAGGATGCCAAGGGCGTCACCCTCACCCCGCTCAAGTGCGCGATCGACGCCGACGGCTATCATTACGAATACGTGGACGCGACGATCGACCGCGCCGGACGCACGGCGACGCTCACCGTTTCCGCACCGAAGCAAGCTCAGCCCGCAACTATCGACGGCATCGTAGCAGCCGGCGTCGCCTGGTGGCCGCTGCAGATGGCGCGCGAACTCGACGACGCGATTCTGATGCTGCGCACCAACGAGCTCGACATCGGCACCTGGATGCTGAAGACCCGCGGCGATATCGACAGCGTGCTCGCCGTCGACGCCACGCTTGCCACGCACCGCGCGCACTGGTTGGTGCGCGAGACCCTGGGTCTGCTGCGCCGTACGCTGGCACGACTGGACGTCACCTCGCGCACGCTGTTCGCCATCGTCGATGCGGGCTCCTGCTTTGCCGGTACGCTGGCCGAATTGGCGCTCGCCGCCGACCGCGGCTACATGCTGCAGCTGCCGGACGAACCGGAAAAGGCGCCGCGCATGGTCTTGTCCGAGCTCAATTTCGGCAGCTATCCGATGGTCAACCACCTCACGCGGCTGGCCACGCGTTATTGCGGGCGGCAGGAACCGGTGGAGGAAGCGCGCCAGGTGATCGGCGAGAAGCTGGACGCGCACGACGCCTCCAAGCTCGGCATCGTAACCTTCACCCCGGACGACCTCGACTGGGACGAAGAAATGCGCATCGCGCTGGAGGAACGCGCCAGCCTGTCGCCCGATGCGCTCACCGGAATGGAAGCGAATCTGCGATTCACCGGCGCCGAGACCATGGAAACGCGCATCTTCGCGCGGCTGTCGGCCTGGCAGAACTGGATTTTCAACCGCCCCAATGCGGTCGGCGAGCAAGGCGCGTTAAAGGTTTTCGGCAGCGGCTCGAAAGCGAAATTCAACTGGGAACGGATCTAAATGGCTACGAGGGGATATCCCCCAAGGGGACTTCCTGCGGGGCGCCTCCCCTCGTGCTCCCCTAATTCAGCTGCCTACCGGAAATTCCGTTAGGCGCTCATTGCACTAGGAGAAAATTATGAGCATCAACTACAGCGAGAAAATACCCAACAACGTCGACCTCTCCGGCAACAAGACGCTGCAGCGCGCGCTGGAGCATTGGCAGCCCGGCTTTCTCAACTGGTGGTCGGAAATGGGCCCGGACGAATCGAGCGATTTCCAGGTCTATCTGCGCACAGCGATCAGCGTCGACCCGAAAGGCTGGGCGCATTTCGACTACGTCAGAATGCAGGACTACCGCTGGGGCATTTTCCTGGCACCGGCAGAGGCCGAGCGCAAGATCAATTTCGGCGAGCACATGGGCCAGCCGGCCTGGCAGGAGGTGCCTGGCGAGTACCGCTCGACGCTGCGCCGCATTATCGTCACCCAGGGCGACACCGAGCCCGCTTCGGTGGAGCAGCAGCGCCATCTCGGGCTCACCTGCCCTTCGCTCTACGATCTGCGCAACCTGTTCCAGGTCAACGTCGAGGAAGGCCGCCACCTGTGGGCGATGGTGTATCTGCTGCATGCGCACTTCGGCCGCGACGGGCGCGAGGAGGGCGAAGCGCTGCTCGCGCGCCGCTCGGGCGACGCCGACAATCCGCGCATCCTGACCGCCTTCAACGAGAAGACCCCGGACTGGCTTTCCTTCTTCATGTTCACGTTCATCACCGACCGCGACGGCAAGTTCCAGCTTGCCGCGCTGGCCGAGTCGGGCTTCGACCCGCTGTCGCGCACCTGTCGCTTCATGCTGACCGAGGAAGCGCACCATATGTTCGTCGGCGAATCCGGCATCGCCCGCATCATCCAGCGCACCTGCGACGCGATGACCGAGCACAAGACCGACGACGCGGCCAAGCTGCGCGGCCTCGGGGTGATCGACCTGCCCACGCTGCAGAAATACCTGAACTTCCACTACAGCGTCACCAGCGACCTGTACGGCTCGGAGATTTCCTCCAACGCCGCCTCGTTCTACGCCAACGGACTCAAAGGCCGCTTCGATGAAACCAAGCTCGCCGACGACCACAAGCTGCACGGCTCCGAATACCCCTACATGGAAGTCGTCGGCGGCCAGATCGTAACCAAGCATGCCCCCGCGCTCACCGCGCTGAACGAGCGCCTGCGCGATGACTGGGTCGCCGACGTGCAATCCGGAATCAACCGCTGGAACAGGATTCCGGAGAAAGCCGGCATCGCCTTCCGCTTCACGCTGCCGCACAAAGGTTTCAATCGCCGCATCGGACTGTTCACCGAGCACCACGTCAGCCCGGACGGCAAAATTCTGAGCGAAGCCGAATGGACGCGTCAGCACAGCGCCTGGCTGCCATCCGAAGAAGACCGCGCCTACGTGTGCTCGCTCATGGGCCGCGTGGCCGAGCCGGGCAAGTTCGCCAACTGGATCGCTCCGCCGGCGCGCGGCATCAACAACCAGCCGGCAGACTTCGAGTACGTACGCTTCAACTAGTGGCCATTTCTGTCAACCGCGGTTTTGTCATTCCGAGGCCAGAGGCCGAGGAATCTGCTTCTTGCGTTTCACGAAAGGCAGATTCCTCGCTTTGCTCGGAATGACAATTACTTGTCAGCGCCTTAAACGATCATGAACGCACCTACCGAACTCAAGCGCCAGCACCTCATCGATCCGGAGATTTGCATTCGCTGCAATACCTGCGAGGAATCGTGCCCGATCGACGCGGTCACTCACGACGGGCGCAATTACGTGGTCAAGTTCGAGCTATGCAACTTCTGCAACGACTGCATCTCGCCCTGCCCCACCGGCGCCATCGACAACTGGCGCCGCGTCGCCGAGCCTTTCAGCCTCGACGAGCAGTTCTCCTGGGACGTATTGCCGCCCGACTCCTCACCCGAGGTCGCGGGCGAGAGCGCCCTGCCCGAAGAAGTGCAACGCATCACCGACATCGCCACCGAGGGCCAGGGCGGGCCGGCCACGCCGCCCTGGTCGGCAGCGCATCCTTACCTCAACCTGTATACGCTCACGCACCCGGCGGTTGCGACCGTGGTCGGCAACCACCGCCTGACCGCCACCGATACCTCGAACGAAATCCATCATATCGTGCTCGACTTCGGCGCCACCGCTTTTCCCGTGCTCGAAGGCCAGTCGCTGGGCGTCATTCCGCCGGGCACCGACGCTGCGGGCAAGCCGCACTACATCCGGCTATATTCGATCGCCAGTCCGCGCGACGGCGAGCGCCCCGGCTACAACAACGTCGCGCTCACGGTGAAGCGCGTCACCAGCGACCGCGACGGCAAACCCGTGCGCGGCGTCGCGTCCAACTACATGTGCGACCTGAAGAAAGGCGATAAGGTCAACGTGGTCGGCCCGTATGGCGCGAGCTTCCTCATGCCCAACCATCCGGGCTCGAGCATCATCATGATCTGCACCGGCACCGGTTCGGCGCCGATGCGCGCCATGACCGAGCGGCGCCGCCGGCGCATGGGGCTGAAGGAAGGCGGCGAGCTGTGGCTGTTTTTCGGGGCGCGCACGCCGGAGGAACTTCCCTATTGCGGGCCCCTGTTGAAACTGCCGCCGGAACTGATCAAGGTGAATTTGGCGTACTCGCGCCAGCCGGACCAGCCCAAGCAGTACGTGCAGGACCTGATACGCGCGCGCGGCGACGACATCGCCCGCCTGCTAAAGGACGAGAACAGCTACATCTACATCTGCGGCCTGAAGGCGATGGAGGCCGGCGTGGACGAGGCTTTTGCCGACGTTTGCCGCAGCCACGGCATGGACTGGTCGCGCGCGCTGCCTGAACTCAAGGCGGCGAGCCGCTATCACGTCGAAACGTACTGAGCTCTGACTGCAATATGAGCTGATTCAGGCTTTCGCGGCAAAGCTGGGCAAGGTCAAACGCCAGTGGATTGCCGCGATTCTCGTCAGGAAGATTGCCGCCATGGCGAGCAGGCTTGCGATCGGCCCCGTGATTCCGGAATGCAACAGCGCGATAAACACCACCGCCCCAGCCCAGGATGCGGTCGCGTAAAGCTCGCCGGCGAACACCAGCGGGACCTCGTTGCACAGGATGTCGCGCAGCACGCCGCCGAACACGCCGGTGACCAAACCGAGAAAGGTCGCGACGAACCAGGGTGCGCCAGCGCTCAAAGCGACCTGGGTGCCGATGATGGTAAACAGGGCGAGTCCGAGCGCGTCCGGCACC
>DATKUQ010000614.1:0-3954 GCA_035530495.1 Burkholderiales bacterium | reverse complement strand
GTATTCGCCGTCGTCGACGAAACGCCCGAGGAGGACAGCGGAACGCAGACCCTGTCCCGCGCGCAGGGCAGGATCGAGTTCGAGCATTTGTGCTTTTCCTACCCCAACGCAAGCCGGCCGGCCCTGGACGACGTCAATCTCACCATCGCCGCCGGGGAAACCGTGGCCCTGGTCGGCGGCTCGGGCGGGGGCAAGACCACGCTCGCCAACCTGATTCCGCGCTTCTATCAGCCCAGCGCCGGGCGCATCCTGCTCGATGGTATCGACACGCAGATGCTGACCCTGGCCAGCCTGCGCGCGAACCTTGCCCTGGTCAGCCAGGACGTGGTGCTGTTCAACGATACGGTTGCCGCCAATATCGCTTATGGCCCCCTGGCCGGCGCGGGCGAGGCCGCGATCGCCGCGGCCGCCGAAGCTGCGCACGCGATGGATTTCATCCGCGAAATGCCGCGGGGCCTGCAGACGATGATCGGTGAAAACGGCGTGCGCCTGTCGGGCGGGCAGCGCCAGCGCCTGGCAATCGCGCGCGCGTTGCTGAAGAATGCGCCGGTGCTGATCCTGGACGAGGCCACCTCGGCCCTGGATACCGAGTCGGAGCGGGTGGTGCAGACAGCGCTCGAGGCGCTGATGCAGGGCCGCACCACGCTGATCATCGCGCATCGTCTCTCCACAATCGAGAAGGCCGACCGCATCGTGGTGCTGGAAAAAGGCAAGATCGCCGAAGTGGGCTCGCACACGGAATTGTTGGCGCGCGACGGCTTGTACGCTTATCTGTACAAAATCCAGTTCGCCGCCGAAGACGACACGTCCGAGCGACAGCCGGGCCCGGTGCGCGCCAGCGCCAATCCTTCCCCGGTAATTTAAGTCAGCCGCCGAGCAGGGTGGCGTAAGCGCGCGCTACCGCATCCACCGATATGTCCGTGACTTCCATGCTGGGCATCTGCAGCAGTTCATAGGCCGGACCCCAAGGGTGCCAGCGCGTCGCGGCGGACTGTCCGAACAGACAGACTATGGGTTTGCCCAACCCGGCGGCCACATGCATCGCGCCGCCGTCACCGCAGATCACCGCGTCGCATAGGGACAAGGCGGCGATCAACTCTTCCAGGCGCCGCGTCGGTAACGGCACAATCGGGAGTCCGGCCGCCAGTTCGAGCACGCGCGCTGCTTTCTCGTCGTCGCCCGGGTGCTGCGCATTATCCGCACTTCCCGGCGCCCACAGCAGCAGGAATGCGGCGTCTTGCGCCGACAGGCGCCGCGCCAGTTCGGCGAACGACTCGGCCGGCCAGCGCTGCGAGGGTTTGCGTGCGCTGATATGCAGGCCGATCAGCCGGCGTGGCGCGAACGGTATTGCAGCGGCCAGACGGCCGCGCATAAGCGCCACGTCCGTTTCGTTCGGGAAAATGCGCGTCGCGGGTGTTTCGTATTCGAGTCCCATGCGGGTCAGCAGGTGGCAGCATTGTTGCACCTCGTGGGGGCCGGCCACCGCATCCTGCGCATCGCGCACCAGCACCTTTTTTCCAGCCACCCAGCGCGCGAAGCGCATTGCGCTCGCGCTCCCTCCGTCAGGCAGGATCACCCAGTCGAAGCGCTGCCTGCGCAGCGCCGCAACCATGCGCAAACGCTGCCAATAGATGCTGGCAAGGGACTCGCCGCTCGATTGGTGCTTGGCTTTGGTGTATGCATGCAGCGTGTCGATATCCGGGTGGTTCTGCAGCACGGCCTGGTTGTAACGGTTTGCCAGGCATTCGATGCGTGCCCGCGGCAATTGTCGGCGCAGGGCGTGCAGCAGCGGGGTGGTGCACACCAGGTCGCCGATGTTGTCGCGGCGTATGACCAGTATTTTGGGCGAGTCCACCGCTATGGTCCTATCTTTCCGCTCCGGGATTGACATCGAGCGATTGCCGGGCCTGCCCGCCCATCCTCCTTGCCGTGGCTTCGATCAAACGGGACACTCGCTGCGTGAAAGCGGCTTGGGAAAATTGCTCGAGGTGAAGATGGGCTTGTTCCTGGTCGATCCGGAAAGGCCGGGCCGCCAACCGACTTAGAAGTCTATCGAAACTCGCGCCATCGTCACCGCGCGGGTCGTCATAAAACAGGCCGGTCACGCCATCGGCCACAGTCTCGGTAAAGGGTGGGGCCTTGACCGCGAGTACCGGCGTGCCGCAGGCCTGGGCTTCGAGAATGTTGAGCCCGAGCGCCTCCTTCTCGGGCAGTCCCGTCAGCAGATAGTCCAGCTTGCGGTAGACAGCGCCGACATCGCGCTGTCGTCCCCAGTAGCGCACGCGTTCACGGATCGGCGCCAGTGCCCGGCGCAGGTCGCGCACCGACGCATAGCCGCCGGCACCGAATATTTCGAGCCGGAATTCCGGGTGGCGTGCCAGCACCGGGGCGATCTGCCGGAACAGCAAGGGGAATTGCTTGATCGGCGTGAGACGGGAAACCAGCCCCAGGCTGATGCCGGGCGCGCGCGTGAAGCGGCGCTTCGGGCGCAGTGCGGCGTAGAGCGGGTAGACCAGGGACAACAGGCGGTCGCGGCCTTTGCGGCGATCCCAGTCGTAGGGCGAGGCGGCAAAGATCGGCGTGTCCGCCGCGCCGTCGCGTCCCGCCAGATCGGCCACGCCCCAGAGCGGTTCCGCGTGAACCTGATGGATGCCGGCCGCGTGCAGGCTGTCGATGACATGAGCGGACACTGCGTAGACAAGATCGTAGGCGCGCAGGGAAGCGGGGTCGCGGCCGTACAACGGCATGTGGACGATCGCGCTGAGGAAGTGTCCGGCTCGGCGCAGCGGCGCAGCCTCGGCTTCGCCGGCGGGCGTATGGAACAGCAGCCAGCCCGGTGGGCCAGCGAGCTTGCCGGCGATGTTGGCCATGTCCTCCACCGGGATGACCGTGCACTCCGGCGGCAGGCGCGCCGCCCAATGCGGATTGTCCGGATGGACGAACAGAGTCGTAGGGACGCCCAGGCGCAGCAGGGTTCGCGCGAAGAATGCCGTGTACACCTCGCCGCCGCCCCAACCAGTCTGCAGGTTGACCTGGTAGCAGCGGCTCATGCCGCCCAATTCGCTGTCCATGCGCGTGCACGACGGAGGCGCTGCTTTGCTGGCGTTGTACCTGAGCGGGCGTGCCTATCCGATATTGTCATTAAAACCATACAGTGGGAGTCCCGGTCGGCGTGCCGTCGCCGTGATGATCCTGTTGAATGACCGGCGTCACGTAGATATCTAATGTAAATCGAGTGTTCCTGCGCGGCCAACGATGACGTTCTCACCTTTATGCATCTCTAGAGCGAAGTCGCTTGTGGCGGCATAAAAGTTGCGGCTGCATCCGGCTCGCAAACGATCATGGAGTTCGCAAATGATGACCTCGACCCGTTCGATCCAATCCCCCGCATGCTGAAACAATTCGCGCTCGGAGCCTTCAATGTCGATCTTGAGTAAATTTATATGGTCGAGTTCGTAATCTTCCATTATCGTGCTGAGTGAAATCGCTCGTACCCGAGTGGTCGTAGCTCCACTTGCACTGGCAGGCAGCGTCTGAAAACCATCTTTCTGAGTGCCGGCTCGTCCCGGTGGAGGGCAGAATAAATCAAGCTCGGTATTCTCGAACCATAGTGCAGCATGGATCGGAATAATGCGATCGTGCTTGGCGATATTACGGCACATGAGGTCGAAATTTGAGGCATCTGGCTCGATTGCATAGATCAAGGCTTCCGGGAACCGGTTCGCAAAATAAAGTGCGGATAAACCGATATTCGCCCCGGCATCCACGATGATCCTCGGGGATGCGAGAATGGGTATGTCATACTCCAGATGTTTGAACATTTGATCGTAAATGGAGAAGTCGGTGGTGTTCAGGCGAAGATAGACCTTCTGTTCAAGAGGTTTCGAGTACAGACTTTGTACGAGGAGATCGTTTGTATAGAGTTGACTTATTGCGGCACGAATTCCGCCGACA
>DATKUQ010000613.1:0-6267 GCA_035530495.1 Burkholderiales bacterium | reverse complement strand
GCCGAAGCCGATTTGCGTAATGAGAAAATTACCTATAAAATACGGGAACATAGCATGCAGAAGCTGCCTTACCAGCTGATTATCGGCGAACAGGAGAAGGCAGCTTCCAAAGTGGCCGTGCGAACCCGCAGCGGTGAAGACCTCGGGCAGATGACGCTCGCTGAATTCATCCAGCGCCTCCAGCGAGAGGCGCGCGTGGGCAGCGCGGCCTAATTATTAATTTTTTGGAGAAACAACATCGCTCAGGAAAAAGCGCAGCGCCTCAATACCGAGATAACCGCACCCGAAATACGCCTGGTCGGCACCGAAGGCGAACAGCTGGGCGTGGTGCCAATCGCAGACGCGATGCGGCGGGCGGAGGAACTGGAAGTGGATCTGGTGGAAATCGCGCCGACGGCCGTTCCCCCGGTGTGCAAGCTGATGGACTTCGGCAAGTTCAAATACCGTGAAGCCAAGAAGGCGCACGAAGCGAAGCTGAAGCAGAAGCAGATCCAGGTCAAGGAAGTGAAATTCCGGCCCGGCACCGACGAAGGCGATTACCAGATCAAGCTGCGCAACTTGATGAAGTTTCTGGATGAAGGCGACAAGACCAAGGTCACGCTGCGTTTTCGCGGGCGTGAGATGGCGCACCAGGAATTCGGCCACCGCCTGATCGAGCGCGTGAGAAACGACTTGATTGAGCACGGCGTGGTCGAGCAGTACCCGAAGATGGAGGGGCGCCAGCTGGTAATGGTGCTCGGGCCGAAGAAAGTGGTGGTGAAGAAAAAGGCTGAACCCGAGAAGAAGACTGAAGCCGCTGCAAAATGAATTTTGCGACGGGGCGATTCAGAGGGCTGTTCCCCCTGAATTTGTAACAGGTTCTTGGAAAGATCCGAATCTGATCTTTCTTTGCAGTACCGTTCCCGGCTTGCCGGGAACGCAAAACAAGTGGTGTCGAGGTCTACAAGTTCTCCATTCGGGAGACACCTGTCGCCATGTCAAAACTAGGAGTAGTCATGCCCAAGATGAAGACCAAGCGGGGCGCGGCCAAGCGTTTCCGCGTTCAAGGCAGCGGCGGGATAAAACGCACCAAAGCGTTTTTGCGCCACATCCTGACCAAAAAGACCACCAAGCGTAAGCGCAACATGCGCGGCACGTCGCAGGTGGATGCGAGCAACTTGCGCTCCGTACGCGCGATGCTTCCCAACGGTTAAGGAGAACGAGCCATGCCAAGAGTTAAACGTGGAGTAGAAGCGCGCGCCCGTCACAAGAAGGTGATGGATCTGGCCAAGGGTTACCGCGGCCGCCGTGGCAGCGTTTTCCGCATCGCCAAGGAGGCGGTGATGAAAGCGGGCCAGTACGCCTACCGCGACCGCCGGACGAAGAAGCGCGTATTCCGCGCACTGTGGATTGCGCGCATCAACGCGGCGGCACGTGCGTGCGGATTGACCTATAGCGTGTTCATGAACGGGCTGAAGAAAGCCGATATCGAAGTGGATCGCAAGGTACTGGCCGACCTGGCCGTGACCGATATGGCTGCCTTCGCCAAGTTCGCTGAACAGGCCAAGGCCAGCCTGCCTGCCGACGCGGCATCCAAGTAAGGCGGACTGCGCGAAGTTCAGGCGCGTCTGTGCGAAAGGAGGCTAACTTGATTAGCCTCTTTTCTTTTGCGTGATCGTAACAATGAATAATTTAGAAAAAATAGTCGCCGCCGCACTGGAACAGTTCAGCCGCATAGATGATGCCGCGGAACTGGAGCAGGCGAAGGCACGCTTCCTGGGCAAGGCCGGCGCGCTCACCGATCTGCTCAAGGGACTGGGGAAACTCCCTGCCGAAGAGCGGCGCGAGGCCGGCAGCCGCATCAATGCAGCGAAGGACGAACTCGAGGCCGCGCTCGCCCGTCGGCGCGATGCCTTGGCGCAACGGCAGCTCGACGCGCGGCTGGCAGAGGAGGCGCTCGATGTTACGCTTCCCGGGCGCGGCGCGGGCCGCGGCCGTCTGCATCCGCTCACCCGCACCCAGGACCGCATCGAGGCCATATTCCGTTCGATCGGTTTTGATATTGCCGACGGCCCTGAAATCGAGACCGACTGGAACAATTTCACCGCGCTCAACAATCCGGAGAATCATCCGGCGCGCTCGATGCAGGATACCTTTTACGTCGAGAACAAGGACGCCGAGGGCAGGCCGTTGCTGCTGCGCACCCACACCAGCCCGATGCAGGTGCGCTATGCGCGCATGTGGGTCGAACGATTTCGCCATGCGGCGAAAGTGCCCCCGATCAAAGTGATTGCTCCGGGGCGCACTTATAGGGTCGACAGCGACGCCACTCACTCGCCGATGTTTCACCAGGTCGAGGGCCTGTGGATCGACGAGGACGTAAGCTTCGCCGACCTGAAGGGCGTGTACACGGATTTCCTGCGGCGCTTTTTCGAGACTGAAGAACTAGAGGTGCGCTTCCGGCCCTCGTTCTTTCCGTTCACCGAACCTTCGGCCGAAATCGACATGGCATTCGCCGCCGGGCCAAACAAGGGCCAGTGGCTGGAGATCTCCGGCGCCGGCCAGGTGCACCCCGCGGTAATCCGCAATTTCGGTCTCGATCCGGAAAAACACATCGGCTTTGCATTCGGTTCCGGTATCGAACGCCTGGCGATGTTGCGCTACGGCATCCACGACCTGCGCCTGTTCTACGACGGCGACCTGCGTTTCCTGCAGCAGTTCACATGAAATTCTCCGAACGCTGGCTGCGCCGTTTCGTAGACCCGTCCCTGTCCACGGCCGAGCTGGCGCACGCCCTCACCATGGCGGGACTGGAGGTCGAGTCGATCGAGCCGGCCGCGCCGCCGTTCTCGAAGGTTGTGGTGGCCGAGATACTGGAAGTGGCGCGCCACCCCAACGCCGACCGCCTGTCGCTGTGCCGGGTCAACGTGGGCGAGGCCGCGCCGCTCGCCATCGTGTGCGGCGCGCCCAACGTGGCGGCCGGCATGCGCGTGCCCTGCGCCTTGATCGGGGCGCGGCTGAGCGGTACCGACGGCAAGGTGTTCGAGATCAAACGCTCCAGTCTGCGCGGCGTAGAAAGCGAGGGCATGCTGTGCTCGGCCAAGGAGTTGGGCATAGCCGACGACCATAGCGGCATCCTGCCGCTCGCCGCCGACGCGCCCATCGGCGCGGACGTGCGCGCCGTGCTTGAACTCGACGATGCCGTGTTCACCCTCAAGCTCACCCCGAATCGCGCCGATTGCCTGAGCCTGCTCGGAGTCGCGCGCGAAGTGGCTGCGATCACCGGCGCCGCGTTCAAGGCGCCCGAGATCGTGCTGATCGCGGCGAAAACCGATGCACGATTGCCGGTGAAGATTTCCGCGGCGGACGGCTGCGGACGCTTCACCGGGCGCGTGATCCGCAACGTCGACGCCGCGGCGCCGGTACCCGAGTGGATGAAACAGCGTCTGGCACGCTCGGGCCAGCGCTCGATCTCGGCCCTGGTGGACGTGACAAATTATGTGATGCTGGAGCTTGGACGCCCGCTGCACGTCTACGATCTGGACAAGCTGCAGGGCGGCATCGACGTGCGCTACGGGCGCGAAGGCGAGCGCGTGAAGCTGCTGAACGAGCAGACCGTCGACGTGGACGAGACCGTATTGTGCATTACCGACGGCTCGGGACCGATCGGGCTTGCCGGCATCATGGGCGGGGACTCGACCAAGGCCGAGGCCGACAGCAGGAACATTTTTCTCGAATCCGCGTTCTTTTTTCCCGACGCGATCGCGGGCCGCTCGCGCCGCTACAATTTCGTGAGCGACGCCGCGCACCGCTTCGAGCGTGGCGTCGATTTCGACAACAACATCGCCGGCATAGAGCGCGCGACCGAACTGATACTCGCGATCTGTGGCGGGGAGCCGGGCCCGACAATCGACGACGTGGCGCAGTTGCCCGTGCGCAAGCCGGTGCATGTGCGCAGCGCGCGCGCAGCAAAAATCCTCGGCATCGGCGTCAGCGACGCGGAAATCGCCGCGATTTTTTCGCGCCTGGGGCTCGCCGGCGTGCGTACCGCGGACGGCTTCGACGTGACACCGCCTTCCTACCGCTTCGATATCGCGATAGAGGAAGACCTGATCGAAGAGATCGCCCGCATTTACGGCTATGAACGCATTCCGGCTAACCAGCCACGCGCGCGCGCCGCAATGTCGCCGCAGCGCGAGGCGATGCGACCGTTGATGCGAGTGAAGGAAGCGATCGCCGCGCGCGACTACCAGGAAGTCGTCAACTTCAGCTTCGTCGAGCCCGAATGGGAGCGTGATTTCTGCGGCAACGACGCGCCGCTCAGGCTGATGAATCCGATTTCGAGCCAACTTTCAGTCATGCGCTCTGGGTTTGCCGGCAGCCTCATCGCCAACGTGCGCTACAACCTCAACCGCAAGCAGGACAGGGTGCGCGTATTCGAGCTCGGACGCGTGTTCAGGGCCGACAACAAAGTCAGGGACGGGGCGCTGACGGTGGCAGGCGTGGCGCAGCCGCTCAAGCTCGCCGGCATCGCCTACGGCCCGGCGTACCCGGAGCAATGGGGGCTGGCCCAGCGCAAGGTCGATTTTTACGACGTCAAGTGCGACGTCGAAAGCCTGTTTGCACGCGCACAGATCCGGTTCGAGCGCACCGCCCATCCGGCGCTGCACCCGGGGCGCGCGGCCCAAGTGCTGCTCGACAAAAAGCCGATAGGCTGGCTCGGAGAGCTGCATCCGCGCTGGCAGCAGAAATACGAGTTGCCGCAGGCGCCGGTGCTGTTCGAACTCGACCTGGATGCGCTGCTTGCCGCACCGATGCCGCGCTACAGCGAGGTGTCGAAGTTTCCGCCCGTGATCCGCGATCTGGCGCTGGTGGTGGACGAAAGCGTCCCGGCGCAGGCCTTGCTGGAGGCGATGCAAAGCGGCCGGCCGGCCGTCGTGCAGAACGTTTCGCTGTTTGACTTGTACCGCGGAAAAGGGGTGGACCCAGGCAAAAAAAGCCTTGCATTTCGGGTAGTTATGCAAGATACTTCGAAAACGCTGACCGACGCGGAGGCGGAGGCGGCAATGGCCCAGCTGCAGCAGCTTCTTGCCCAACGCGTTGGCGCCAAATTGCGCACCTAGGGAGAAAAAATGACATTAACCAAAGCCGAGCTGGCCGACTTTTTGTTCGAAAAAGTCGGGCTGAACAAGCGCGAAGCCAAGGATATGGTCGAGACCTTCTTCGAAGAAATTCGCGCGGCGCTGGAAAACGGCGACAGCGTCAAGCTCTCCGGATTCGGCAATTTTCAACTGCGCAACAAGCCGCAGCGCCCCGGGCGCAATCCCAAGACCGGAGAGGAAATTCCGATTACCGCGCGGCGCGTCGTCACCTTCCACGCCAGCCAGAAGCTGAAGACGCTGGTGGAAAAGGCCAATCGTGGAAAGCCACAGCAGCAACAGTAGCCTGCCGCCGATTCCGGCGAAACGCTATTTCACCATCGGCGAGGTGAGCGAACTGTGCGGCGTCAAGCCGCACGTGCTGCGCTACTGGGAGCAGGAGTTCACCCAGCTGAAGCCGGTCAAGCGCCGCGGCAACCGGCGCTACTACCAGCATCACGAGGTGCTGCTGGTCCGGCGCATCCGCGATCTGTTGTACGAACAGGGTTTCACCATCAGCGGCGCGCGCAATCGCCTGGACGAAAGTGCGTCGAGCGGCCGTGCACAGGCCGCGCGCGCGGAGGCGGGCAAGGCCGATCTGGCCGCGATCCGCAGCGAGATCAAGAGCATCATCGAAGTTCTGGGCGGTCGCGCCTGAGCGGCGCAAATGCCGGCATTGCTGGTTTGGATTCCTGCCGGCGTGATAAAATCGTCAGCATCGGGGCGTAGCGCAGCCTGGTAGCGTACCTGCATGGGGTGCAGGTGGTCGGAGGTTCAAATCCTCTCGCCCCGACCAAAATTCAAGAACTTAGGAGTAGCGCCCGCCTGGGCGCTTAGAAACTTTCTAAGTTTTTCGCGGCGGAAGCGGCATATGCACGTCGCTCAGCCGGTCCCGGTACTGGTCGAGATACACCTCGGTGGTGGTCATCGAGGCATGCGCCGCGGACTTCTGAATCTCGCGCACGCCGTAGCCTAGCGTCTCCATGATGGATAGTGCGTAGGGCCGCACGTGCCGCGTAGTGACCCCCTCGCAGCCCGCCGCTTTGACCGCGTCGCGCCATACCTCGTAGATTCCATTCTTCGTGTATTTGTCACCATCTCGCGCCTGGATGATATAGGGGTCGCGCTTGCGATCAAGGTCAACGACGAC
>DATKUQ010000612.1:0-3338 GCA_035530495.1 Burkholderiales bacterium | reverse complement strand
TGGGCCGTGCTCGCGCCGGGCTTCTGGCTTTCGTTCGGCGCCGTCACCATCATCCTGTATGTGGCGACGGGACGCCCGCGCACAGAGCATGGCCTTGGGTACGGCCATGGCCTGGTTCAATGGGGGCGCGTGCAGTGGGCGATCACGCTGGCGCTGGCGCCGCTGCTGCTGGTCTGGTTCCAGCAGATGTCGCTGGTGTCGCCGCTGGCCAATGCCGTCGCCATTCCGCTGGTGAGCCTGGTGGTGACGCCGCTGGCGCTTGCCGGCAGCGTCCTGCCTTTCGATTTCATTCTGAAGCTCGCGCACGCGGTCATGGCGGTACAGATGTGGCTGCTCGAACGGCTTGCCGCCTTGCCCGCAGCCGTGTGGCAGCAGCATGCGCCGGCGGGCTGGACCGTGGCTCTGGCCCTGGCGGGGACGGCCTGGCTGCTGCTGCCGCGCGGCGTTCCGGCGCGCTGGCTGGGCCTGCTGCTGCTGTTGCCGATGTTCGCCGTGGCGCCGGCGGTGCCGCCGGCCGGCGCGCTGTGGCTGACGGTGCTGGACGTGGGCCAGGGTCTGGCCGTATTCGCGCAGACCGAAGAGCATGCATTGCTCTACGATACCGGCCCCGCCTACGGACCGGATGCCGACAGCGGCAGCCGCGTCATCCTGCCGTTCCTGCGCGCCTCGGGCATCGCGCAGCTGGACGCGCTGGTCGTGAGTCACGACGACAACGATCATGCCGGCGGCGCGGTTTCGGTGCTCTCGGGCCTGCCGGTCGGGGCCCTTTACACGTCGATTCCGCAAACCCATCCGGCCTGGGTCGCGGCGGCGGGCTACAGGCTGCCTTGCGCCGCCGGGCAGGGCTGGGATTGGGACGGGGTGCGCTTCGAGTTGCTGCATCCGACCGCGGCAAGCTACGCGCGGGCACGGATCAAGTCCAACGACCGCAGCTGCGTGCTCAGAATTACCGCCGCCCATGGCACGGTGCTGCTCACCGGCGACATCGAGCTGCACTCGGAACAGGAACTGCTCGCGCGCGCGCCGGAGAAGCTGCGCGCGGACGTGCTGGTGGTGCCGCACCACAGCAGCCGCACCTCGTCCACGCCGGAATTCATTGCCGCAGTGCAGCCGCGCTGGGCCGTGTTGCCCGTCGGGTACCGCAACCGTTTCGGGCACCCGCGTAAGGAGGTGGTGGCGCGCTACCGCGCCAGCGGCGCGCGGATGCTGCGCACCGACAGGGCGGGCGCCGTGCTGGCGCGCATCGACGCCAGTGGCATGGAAGTGCTGCCTTATCGCGAGTTGAGAAAACGCTACTGGTACGCGGATTGAAGCCGCTGCCGCTGCCGGCTTGTGCGCGGCGGCCCGCACCCGGCCCGCGCGCGCTGTATCATCACCGGATCGGGCGCGACGGCAGTTCGAGACTGACGTGGCGCGGCGGCCAGCCGGCCTTTTCGAATCAAAGAGAGGATGCGTTCATGAACCCGGAAAAGATCAAGGTGCGGATGGAAAACGGCCAGACCATGGAGGTCGTGGTCCTGTCCAAGCGGGCGAGCGCGATAGAAATCGTGCTCGGCGAGGGCATCCACAACGTCAAGTGCCAGCTGACGCCGACGCGCAACGGCCTGTCCTATGCCGGCAGCATCATGGGCCGCGAGATCATCTACGAGCGCAGCCGCGACAAGGTGCAGGCGGATATCGACATGCTCAACCCGACGCTGAAGAAATCCAGATGATCGCTCCCGGCCATGTCGTATTGATGGCCGCGTACAACGAATGGATGAACGCGAGGCTGTACGCGGCAGCGGGAAAATTGACGGCGGCTGAGCTCGCTGTGGACAGAAAGGCTTTTTTCGGGTCGATTCTCGGCACGCTCAACCACATCGTCGTCGGCGACACGCTCTGGCTGAAACGCTTCGCCACGCATCCGGCGCATCACGCGGCGCTGGACCCGGTCCGCGCCCTGCCGGCGCCCGCGGCTCTGGATCAGCTGCTGTTCACGGATTTTGCGCAGCTGCGCGCGCATCGCACACTGCTCGATGAGGTAATCAAGGCCTGGGCCGCGGCCCTGAGCGAAGTCGATCTGCTGCATGTCCTGCACTACAGCAACATCAAGGGCGTCGCCGCGCAAAAGCGCTTTGCCGATCTGGTCGCGCACTTTTTCAACCACCAGACCCACCATCGCGGCCAGGCGAGCACGCTGCTGTATCAGGCGGGCCAGGATGTGGGCCTTACCGACCTGCTTGCGCTGATCCCGAACGAAACCGATGCGCAATTCGTGGAGCGATAAATGAGCGAAGAATTCAGGCAGCGCGAGGTACAGTGCATCACACCGAGCGGTCTGCACCGGCTGGCGTATACCGAGTGGGGCGATCCCGGCAAGCGCAAGGTTCTGCTGTGCGTGCACGGCCTGGCGCGCTGCGCGCGCGATTTCGACACCCTGGCACGGACCATGGCGGACGAGTACCGCGTGGTCTGTCCCGACATGCCCGGCCGCGGCCTGAGCGATTGGCTCAAGAACCCGATGGAATACCAGGTCGAGACCTATGTCGCCGATATCGTGACGCTGCTTGCGCGCCTCGATGCCGACTGCGTGCATTGGGTGGGCACCTCGATGGGCGGACTGATCGGCATGACGCTGGCGAGCCTGCCCGACACGCCAGTGCAAAAGCTGGTGCTGAACGACGTGGGTCCGGTCGTCGCTGCCGTGTCGCTCGCGCGCATCGGGCAGTATCTGGGCATGGCGCCGCAGTTTCCCGACTTTGCCACGGCGGTGCAGTACATACGCGTCGTCAGCGCGACCTTCGGCGCGCACAGCGATGCGGAATGGTCCACGCTGACCGAGCACGTAGTGCGCAGGCAGGCGGACGGCAGCTACCGCCTGCATTACGACCCGGCGATCGCGGTGCCCTTCAGGGCGGCCAAGGTGGACAAGGACATCGAGCTGTGGCCCTACTATGACGCGATCAAATGCCCGACGCTGGTGATCCGCGGCGCCCTGTCCGACCTGCTCAAGCGCGAGACCTTGCAGGAAATGGCCGGGCGCGGACCGCGTGCGAAAACCGTGGAGATTGCCGACGTAGGACACGCGCCTACGCTGATGCACGCCGACCAGATCGCAATCGTGCGCGATTTTCTGCTTGGCGATTGAAACAGCAGCGGCTGCAGATTTTTCGTCGCCAGCCGAGCTTAGGGGCGCTGATTTTGCGGCAATGCCTTCGACGCAGTGTTTAGAAGCGCTCGCGATTGTTGCGGGCGGATGCTCAGCGCAGTCGCTCCAGGCCGCTCGCGCACGCGGATTCCACGTCGCCCTCGCGCTCCATGGAGACACCGAGATCCCGCAGCTTGCCGTCGCTCAG
>DATKUQ010000611.1:0-3010 GCA_035530495.1 Burkholderiales bacterium | reverse complement strand
AAGAGCGATTTCCTTGAACTTGTCTGATTCGAATTCACCTCGACGCTTGTCACTCGTTTACACCCTTATTTCACGTGAGATGCGTCTCACGCGAGAGTCCAGTCGACCCTTCGGGGCCGGCGGCTCAAAAATGCGGAGCCGGCGCTTGACGCGCTGCTCCCACCCCTTCCCTGGCGGCCATAGCGGCGTGGTACCACCTGATCCCATCCCGAACTCAGAAGTGAAACGCGCATGCGCCGATGGTAGTGTGGCTTTTGTCATGCAAGAGTAGGTCACCGCCAGGGGCTTTATCCTAGAAGGCCTCCCCACCCGGGGAGGCCTTCGTCTTTATGGCGTTTGCCATGGCCGCGGCGTTCGACGATCGCAGGCTGCAACAAGTCACCGCAGGGGCTTTGTCCTGAACAACCCTCACCGGAAACGGTGGGGGTTTTCATTGGGTAAGCGACTGCCGTAGCCACCTTGCCCGGCGGGCAAGGTGGTGTGATGGTTACGCGATCGGCTGCCAAGAGTGCGGCAATAGATCGTGGATGCGGGAGTTCGGATGGGTGGGCAGGCGGGTAAGCACGTCCTTGAGCCAGGCGTAGGGCTCCAGCCCGTTTTGCTTGGCGGTGGCGAGCAGACTCATGATCGCGGCGGCGCGTTGACCGGCGGACGGCGAACCGGCAAAAAGCCAATTTCGGCGACCGAGTGCGATCGGACGGATGGCGTTTTCGACCGGGTTATTATCGATCGGATAGCGGCCGTCATCGAGATAGCGCAGCAGCGCCGGCCAGCGCCTGATCGTGTAGTCGAGCGCCTTGGCGATGCCGCTGCCACCGGCGACGGTGGGTCGTACGGTCTGGATCCATGCCCACCAGGCATCGAGGATGGGTTTGGCCTGGGTTTGCCGCAGGGCCTGACGGGCGGGCGGGTCCAGCCCCCGGGCGTCGGCCTCGATGCGATAGAGCTGGGCGATCGATGCCAGCGGCGGCCCGGTCAGCGTGCTGGCCTGGCGTTCGTGCAGTTCGAAGAACTTGCGCCGGATGTGCGCCAGACAGGCCAGTTCAGTGATGCCGTGGGCAAAGCCAGCTTTATACCCGGCAAAGTCGTCGACCATCAACGCGCCTTGCCAGTCGCCCAGGAAGCGGCGGGCATGCTCACCGCTGCGGCTGGTACAGAAGTCGAACACAGTGATCGCCGGCGCCTGAGGATCGGCGCTGCGGTAAGCAAAAAGATAGGCCTGTTTCGTCTTGCCCGCGCCCGGTTGGAGCATCGCCACCGGCGTCTCGTCGGCATGCAGGACCGGCTGCAGCAGCAACTGCGCCTGCATCGCCTCGGCCAGGGGGGTCAATGCCACGCCGATCCGCCCGGCCCATTCGGCCAGGGTGCCACGCGACAGCGTCACGCCGCTGCGGGTGTAGATCGCACTTTGCCGGTACAGCGGCAGATGATCGACCCACTTGCTGACAGCGATGTGCGCCAGCAGTGCGGCGCTGGGGCGACCGCGCTCGATGATCGCCGGGGCGACCGGTTCGGCCACGAGGCGCTGGCAGGGGCGGCACGCGTACTTGGGGTAGATGTCGCGCTGGACAAAGAACCGCACCGGCTCGCAGTCCAGCCGCTCGCTCACGTCCTCGCCGATCTTCACCAGGGCGCCGCCGCAGACCTCACAGGTGCACGAGGCCGGCTCGTGGCGATGCTCGATGCGTGCCAAATGGGCCGGCAACGGTTCGCGCTGGGACGGACGCCGCGGCGGGGCCGGCGTCGTGGCCGGTGCCGTCAATGCCTCCAGCTGCGCCTCGACGGCGGCGATGTCCTCGGCCAGGGTATCCTCGAACAAGGCACGCTGCCCCGGATCGAGCTGTTCGGAGCGCCGGCCAAACTGCCAGCGGCGCAGCCGCGCGATCTCGGCGGTGAGCGTATCGATCTTGGCTTGTCGGTAAACCAGGGTGCGCTGCTGACTGTCGATGGTCGCCGCGTGCTGGCTGACCAGCACGTCGCGCTCGGCGAGCTTGCGACGTAGCGTGGCAAGGTCGTCGACGGAAGCATCGGATGCGGCGGAGTTCATGCCTCATAGTATAGCCGTCTAGACGGCTATATGAAAGCCTTTTCATCACACCACGTGCCGTGGCATGACGCGATCACTCAGTCGTCGCCAGTCGACCCCCGCACACAACCACGCAAACGCTTCGGGCGAAAGCTCGCACGTGGCATCGTCGCTGCGTGGCCACACGAAATGGCCCTTCGACAGCCGCCGCACGCACAGCCATACCCCTTGCGCATCACAGCACAGCACCTTGATCCGCGTGCCGGACCGGTTACGAAACACATACGCCCCACCGTCGAAGGCATCGCGGCCCAGCGCGGTTTGCACCGCCACCATCAAACGGTCCATGCCGCAGCGCAGATCCATCGGCGCCACCGCCAACCACCATCCGCTCGGGCTCAGCATGCCAGCGCCCTCACCAGCGCGGCGGCCCAGACCACATCGATCCCCACCGGCAGGCCCAGTCGCAGTCCACCCGCATAGCTCACCTCGACCAGCATCGGCGCCGTGACCCCCCGCATCGGCACCGTACCCTCCGGCACCACCTGGACCGGTACGAAGGTCGGCGTCATCGGCGCCGGTACAATGGCGCGTTGCGCCTTGTCCAGTCGCCAGGCCCAGTACGACAACGTCGCCGCCTTCACCCCATGCTCAGCGCAGTACACTGCCCGCGTCAGACCGCTGCTCCGCCACCGGCGGACATGCTCTGCCCATGACGCCACCTTGCTCATCGCCATCGCACCCATCCTCGCCGTGAAAAAGCCAGCGTGATGGGCTCATACAACCACGACAAGTTGGCTACGGCAGACGCTTACTTCATTGGCTGGATTCTTTGCGGCCGAATGACAACGGCTCTATCCCCCGAGTTCGACAGTTAATCGCGTAAGCCTTTGATCGTATTGAGGGGCGCCTCAAAAACGTGGACTACAACAGGGCTTTTGGGCGTGGCGGTGTCGGTTTTTTCAGGTCGAGGGCGGCAAAGAC
>DATKUQ010000610.1:0-14592 GCA_035530495.1 Burkholderiales bacterium | reverse complement strand
CGCAGCCGGCGCCTCGCCCGAGGAAATGGGCTTCAAGGCCTACAACCTCGCGCGCATGGCGGCCGTCGGCATGCCGGTGCCGGCGGCGTTCGTCCTGTCCACCCCTTTCTGCCACGACTACTTTGCAGCCAAGGGCGCGCTGCCCGACGGATTCCGCGATCTGCTGCGCGGCAATCTGCGCGAACTGGAGCGCATGTCGGGCCTGTCCTTCGGCGGCGAGCGCCGGCCACTGCTGGTGTCGGTGCGCTCGGGCGCGGCGGTGTCGATGCCGGGAATGCTCGATACGGTGCTCAACGTCGGCTTGAACGACTCTACCGTGACCGGGCTGGTGCGCATGACCGGCAATCCGCGCCTGGCCTGGGATTCCTATCGCAGGCTGATACAGTCATTCGCCGAAGTGGTGCATGGCGCCAAGCCGGACGCATTCGACGCGGCGCGCGCGCGAGCGCTCAAGGCGGGAGGCTTCGCCAGCGCGAGCGAGTTGGATTTCATGGCGCTGCGCGAACTCGCCACCGAGTACCTGGATATTTACCGTGAGCTGACCGGCAAAAGTTTCCCGCAGGCGCCGCTGGATCAGCTCACGGCGGCGGCGGAGGCGGTGTTTCGCTCCTGGACCGGCAAAAAAGCGCTGGACTATCGCCGCATCCATCGTCTTCGCGGCGGGGCCGGCACCGCCGTCTGCGTGCAGGCCATGGTGTACGGCAACAGCGGCGGCACTTCCGGCTCTGGCGTCGCGTTTACCCGCGATCCGGCAACCGGCGAGAACGCGCTGTATATGGATTTTCTGTTCAACGCCCAGGGCGACGACGTGGTGTCGGGCCGGCAGGAACTCGGCAACGCGGCGCAGATCGGCGCGCTGCTGCCCGAGGTGACGCAGCAGATTGAGGCACTGCGCAAGCGCCTGGAAGCCGAGTTCGGCGATTTGCAGGAGTTCGAGTTCACGGTGCAAAACGCACAGCTGTTCATGCTGCAGACGCGCAGCGGCAAGCGCACGCCGCTTGCGGCGCTGCGCATTGCGGTGGAGATGGTTGCCGAAGGACTGCTCGAGCCCGCGGCAGCGCTCGAGCGGCTGCACGGCTATAAGCTCCAGGCCATTCACACGGAATCGATCCGCGCCAAGGACGGTCAGGCGCCGCTGACGCGCGCGATTCCCGCCGGCGTTGGCGTGGCGGTGGGGGAAATCGCGCTCGACTCGGAAACGGCGCGCCGGCGCGCCGCAGCCGGCAAAGCAGTCATACTGGTGCGCGAGGACATGTCCACCGATGATGTCAGCGGCATCGCCGGCGCCGCTGGCATACTCACCGCGCGCGGCGGGCGCACGGCGCATGCGGCGGTGGTCGCGCGGCAGATGGGAAAAGTATGTCTGGTCGGCTGCCGCGATCTGTCGATCGACCTCGCCAAGCGCGGCTGCAGCATAGCCGGCAAGCTGCTGCGCGAGGGACAGGTGATAGCGCTGGACGGCGGCGCCGGTGGCGTCTACGCCGGTGCAGTCGACATCGTGCGCGCAAAGCCGGAGCGCGAACTCGCAGCGGTCGCGTCCTGGCGCGCGCAGTCGCCGTCATCCCGAACGCCGGCGCGCAGCCGGCGGCGTTAGCCAAGTGCCGGACCCCACACCCCAGCGTCCGTGGCATTGCCTGCCGCCCGAGGCGGTTGCGCAGGCGCTGGCCACCGAACTTAGCCGCGGTCTTGCGGCAGAGGAGGCCGCGCGCCGACTCGCCAGCGGCGGCAGGAACGTGTTGCGCGAAGCGCCGCCGCGGCCGGCATGGCGCATGCTGCTCGATCAGTTCCGCGACTTCATGATCCTGATGCTGCTGGCCGCTGCATTGGTGTCGGGCGCCATCGGCGAGGTCGTGGACAGCCTGGCGATCGTGGCCATATTGGTGGTCAATGCCTGCATCGGTTTCGTGCAGGAATACCGCGCCGCGCAGGCGATGCAGGCCTTAAAGCGCCTGGCCGCGGCGCACGCGAAAGTGCTGCGCGGCGGCGCGCCGGCCGAGATCGACGCGGCCGAACTGGTTGCCGGCGATGTGGTGGTGCTGGAGGCCGGCGATCTGATCCCGGCCGATGTCAGGCTCATCGAAACCGCGGCGTTCGAAGTCGACGAGGCTGTGCTCACAGGCGAGTCCGTGCCTGTGGCAAAACAGGCGGATGCCCTCGCCGACCCGGCCCTGAGGGTGGCAGACCGGATCAACCTGGCATACAAGGGCACTGTGGCCACGCGCGGACGCGCGCGCGCGCTGGTGTACGCCACCGGCATGGCGACCGAACTCGGGCGCATCGCTGCCTTGCTGCGGCAGGACGAGGGAACGCGCACGCCTTTGCAGCGCCGCCTCGCCGTGCTGGGCACGCGCCTCGCCTATGCCGCGCTCACGATCTGCGCGTTGGTGTTCGTCGCGGGCGCGCTGCGCGGCGAGTCGCTGCTGCTGATGTTCATGACCGCAGTGAGCCTGGCGGTGGCGGCGGTGCCAGAAGCGCTGCCGGCGGTGGTGACGGTGGCCCTCGCCATGGGCGCGGCAAAAATGGTGCGCAACCAGGCGCTGATCCGCCGGCTGCCCGCGGTCGAGACCCTGGGCTCGGTTTCCTATATCTGCTCCGACAAGACCGGCACGCTGACGCAGAACCGGATGCACGTGGAGTCGCTGTATCTGGCGGGGGACGCGGCGGCTGTGCCGGCGGCAGACTACGCCTGCTCCAAGCCGGGGACCGAAGATGCGCCGGCGCAATGGCTGCTGCGCGCGGCGGCGCTCAACAACGACGCCAGCGGCGACGCGCCTGAATCCTTTCGCGGCGACCCGACCGAGGTCGCGCTGCTCGCGGCGGCGCATGCGGCGGGCTACAGGAAGGCACTGCTTGAGCGCGAGTACCCGCGCACGGCCGAGCTGCCGTTCGACTCCGGACGCAAGATGATGACTACTGTGCACAGCGTGGGTGCGGAGCACATCGCGTTGGTGAAGGGTGCGCCGGAGCGGGTGCTGGAGCGTTGCGCAAGCGTGTATGGCATGGGCCGGCCATTTGTTCGCGCCGATGCGCTGCGCCTTGCCGAGGGCATGGCCGCCGACGGCTTGAGGGTGATCGCCTTTGCCTGCCGCAGGTTGGTGCCCCTGCCTGCGGCACGGGCGATGGAAACGGTCGAAACGGAACTCGAGTTCCTCGGCCTGTTCGGGCTGATCGATCCGCCCCGGGCCGAGGCGCGGGAATCAGTGGGCCTGTGCCAGGACGCCGGCATCGCGGTGGTGATGATTACCGGCGATCATCCGGCGACCGCGGCGCATATTGCACGCCAACTCGGTATCGCGCCGGCCGGGGCCAGGGTCATCACCGGCGCCGAACTTGCGCGCATGAGCGAGTCAGAGCTCGCGGCCTGCGTGCGCGAGGTGCGCGTCTACGCGCGCGTGGACCCGGAACAGAAGATACGCATCGTCACGGCGCTGCAGCAGCAGGGCGAGTGCGTCGCCATGACCGGCGATGGCGTCAACGACGCGCCGGCGCTGCGCCGCGCCGAAATCGGCGTCGCCATGGGGCGCGTCGGCACCGATGTCGCGCGCGAAGCCGCGGACATGGTGCTGCTCGACGACAACTTCGCGACCATCGTGCGCGCGGTGCGCGAGGGCAGGCGCATCTACGACAATATCCGCCGCTTCGTGCTGTTCGTGCTCGCCGGCAATACCGGCGAGATCCTGGCGATCGCGGCGGCGCCCTTGTTCGGCCTGCCGATCCCGCTGCTGCCGATTCATTTGCTGTGGGTGAATTTGGTCACCGACGGGCTGCCCGGGCTCGCGCTCGCGGCCGAGCGCGCCGAAACCGATCTGATGCGCCAGGCGCCCCGGCCGCGCGACGAGAGCGTGTTCGCGCGCGGCTTGTGGCAGCAAGTCTTGTGGGTGGGCTTGATGATCGGTGCGATGACGCTGGCGGTGCAGGCCTGGGCTTGGCACGGCGCCTCCCCGCGCTGGCAGACCATGGCGTTTTGCGTTCTGACGTTCGCGCAAATGGGCCTCGCGCTGGCAGTGCGCTCGGAGCGCCGCTCTCTCGCGAGCCTGGGCCTGTTCTCCAACCCCGCACTGCTAGCGGCGGTGGCGCTGACCGTGGTGCTGCAAATGATCGTGGTCTACCTGCCGGCCGCCAACGTGGTGTTCAAGACCGAGCCGCTGAGTGCCCTGGAAATGCTCATGTGCGCGGCGGCCGGGCTGTCGGTGTTGCTGGCGGTGGAGTTGAACAAATGGCGCTTGCGAAATGTCTGAACCACAGCTGTGCGTAAACCCTATCGATTGCACCGTGGCGGGGCGCAAATGTGGGCTGGCGAAGCCGCGCTTGCAGGTGGTCGCCCCTATGGAAGTGACGCAGCTAGCGCTTGCTGCTTCTTGGGCAAAATATGGCACGCTCCTTGCATACCAGTTTTGTATCGTGTTTGTTGCGATCGGTCAAATGCCCGCAACAATAGGGCGCTAGATTGTTACCGTGGGCCGGAGCAGTGCCGTGTTCAAGCGGTGCTGGCCGGTTTGGAACTGAGGATGCTTTTCGACTGGAGATCAGAATGAAAAAGACACTCGCTGTAATTATCGCGTCGCTATTTCTTGTTGGCAGTGCGCTGGCTCAGACGACAGCGACGGGTGGCGCCAACGAGGCCACCGGCGCGGCAGCAGGCGGCATCACTTCCGGCATGGTGGCCGCTGCGGTGGCGGTGGTAGCAGTGGCTGCGGCTGCCTCCACTTCTAATGACTCGGGTACCACCACTACCACGACTACCACGCAATAGGCGCTCATGCCAGATTGAGGGGAAAAGCCGGGAACCGAAGGGTTCCGCTTTTCGCGTGTGGGTGTGTGTGCGCGTCCGTCCGGGGATGCTTCGGGTAATTATGGCGTCTCGCGGTCGCCGCGCGATGCGCGGGACGCTAGAGTCTTTGCGGAATGGCCGCGGGCAATTGCGAGAAACGCCGCCAATTCCTTGTCCGAAAACAGGATGTGGTAAGTGAGGCATACTTCGGGGAAGTGCATCAGGGCCGACCTGGCTGCCGCGGTGTCGACGTCGAAATTCTCCTTGTAGTCCAGCACCTGCCTGATCAGCATCGCATGTTCCGCCGCGTGCTGTTCCTTCTTCGGATACGCGTGCTGCGTCATCAGTCGCTGCTCCAATTCGAAATGCGCTTTCGCGTGGCCGATGATATTGTCGAGCAGCTTGGCACAGGCGGCCTTGCCCTCGCTGCCTTCTACCGCTTCGAGCAGCCGGCCGAACAGCTGTGCAAGTTCCTTGTGCTCGGCATCCATCCCGGCGTCTCCGGTGTCCAGGGTGGCGTCCCACGCGATCCAGTCCATGGCACATTGCTCCAATGGGTGCAGCCGCCCGGCCGGGCGAAGCAATGCACCCATTTTACTATCGGCGCCGCTACCGGACGAGCGCCGCGCGCGCGAGTAGGGGCTACAATGCGAACCCGGGCTTCGCTCGAGCTTTTCGCATGAACCTCATCACCTGGAACATCCAGTCTTGCCGCGGCTGCGACGGCCGCGTGGACCCGAAGCGCATCATCGACGTGTGCCGCGGCATGGCGGATTTCGACGTGCTCTGCTTTCAGGAAGTGGCGCGCAATTATCCCGAGCTGCCCGGATCGTCGGGCGAAGACCAGTTCGCCCAGCTGGCCGAACTGCTGCCCGGATTCGCCTGCGTGGAGGGGATAGCGACCGACGTGCTCGGTGACGCAAGCAAGCGGCGCCAGTTCGGCAACCTCGTGCTCACGCGCTATCCGGTGATCCAGGTGTTTGCCCATTTGCTGCCCTGGCCGGCCGATCCTTCCGTGCCGAGCATGCAGCGCGTCGCGCTCGAGGCGGTGATCGAAGCGCCCTTTGGGCCGCTGCGCGTGACCACCACGCACCTCGAATATTATTCCGAGATGCAGCGCAGGCAGCAGGTGAACCGGTTGCGCGAGCTGCACGCCGAGGCCGCCGAGCACCGCAAGGACCGCAATCATTCAAAGAAGGAAGGCGGCCCGTTCCAGACCATGCCGCGGCCGGCGTCGGCGGTACTCACCGCCGATTTCAATTTCCGCGCCGACGACCCGCTGCATGCGCGCATCGTCGCACCCTTCAGCGACGGCACGCCCGCCTATCGCGACGCCTGGCAGCTTCGCCACGGCGAGCGGCCCCACGACCACACCCTGGGCGTGCACGACCACGTGCAGTGGCCGCAGGCTTTCGCCTGCGACTTCATTTTCGTCACCGAGGATCTAGCGGGGCGGGTGGAGGACATGGCGGTGAATCTCGACACCGACGCCTCCGATCATCAGCCGGTGCTGCTGCGCCTGTCGGACTAGGGGCGCCGGGGCAGTGCTGAGACGGCCCGAAACACCTACTTCAAGAACGCGGTCAGGGTGTCCAGCACCGCGTCCGGCTGCTCTCCCATCATGTTGTGCCCGCTGCCGTCGATGACGGTGATCTTTGCCCCCGCGATCGATTTGGCGAAGTCGTTTGCGCCGCGTACCGGCGTCATGGCATCGCGGCGCGCCAGCAGGAACAGGGCGGGGCAGCTCACTTTGGCCGCTGCGACGGCACCTCCGGCATAGGCATTGCAGGCGGTGAAATCCACATGCATCACGCCCGGCTTCTGCCGCTGCATCAGGCGCAGGTTTTCACCGATGATCCAGAAGCCCGGTCCCGGATTGTTCGGGTATTGCGCGTAGGCCAGGTGCGACCAGATGTTGACCATGTCCTGCGCCAGCGGCTCGTCGTTTTTCGTCGCGTCCAGCAGCTGATCCGATACTTTCATCGGATAGGCGATGGCGAGCAGGGCGATTTTCGCCACGCGCTCGGGCCGGCGCGCGGCGCATTCGAGGGCGATCAGCGAGCCCATGCTGTGGCCGACTATCGCCGCCTCGCGCACGCCGGCCGCGTCCTGTAGCGCAGCGACCCACGCGGCCAGATCCTCGATGCGCGCAAGCGGCGGTCCTTCGCTGCGGCCGTGGCCGGGAAGATCCACGGCGAGCACGCCGTAGCCGTGGTGCGCGAGATAGCGGCTCTGCAAAATCCACACGCTGTGGTCGCATTGCGCGCCATGGCAGAAGATCACCGTGGGGAGCGCCGGGTCGAAGGTCTTGCCGCCGGTGTAGGCGTACGCCTGTTTGCCGTTTACCTTGAGTTGCATCGCCGTCCCCTATTTCACGGCTTTTTGCGACGCGCGCAAGCCGCTGGCGAGGTCTTCAATCAGGTCGTCGGCGTCCTCGAGGCCGATCGATAGCCGCATCGTGCCCTCGGTGATGCCGGCTGCCTGGAGTGCCGCATCGTCCATGCGAAAGTGCGTGGTGCTCGCGGGATGGATGACCAGCGACTTGGCATCGCCGACGTTGGCGAGGTGGGAAAAGATTTTCAGCGACTCGACGAATCTCCGGCCGGCGGCCCGGTCTCCGCGCACCGAGAAGCTGAATACCGCGCCGCAGCCCCTGGGCAGCAGCTTTTTTGCCAGGGCGTAGTCGGGGTGCTCCGGCAGTTCCGGATATGACACCGACTCGACCGCGGGATGTTTCACCAGGAACTCGACCACCTTGCGCGTGTTCTCCACGTGTCGCTGCATCCTCAGCGGCAGTGTTTCGACGCCCTGCAGGATCTGGAACGCTGTCGCCGGGCTCATGCAGGCGCCGAAATCGCGCAGCCCTTCGCGCCGTGCGCGCAGCGCGAACGGCGCAACGGTGGACTCCTCCGCGAAATTCATGCCGTGAAAGCCCTCGTACTCGCCGGTGAGCTCGGGAAACTTGCCCGAAGCGACCCAGTCGAAATTGCCGCCGTCGACCAGAATGCCGCCGATGGCGACGCCGTGCCCGCCGAGAAATTTGGTGGCGGAGTGATAGAGCAGGTTTGCGCCGTGATCGAAGGGTTTGAGCAGATAGGGCGTGGTGAATGTCGAATCGACCATCAGCGGCAGGCCGTGCTCGTGCGCGATCGCCGCCACCGCGGGAATGTCGAGCACGTCCAGGCCCGGGTTGCCCAGCGTTTCGGCGAACAAGGCTTTCGTGTTGGGCCGGATGGCGGCGCGCCACGCGTCCAGATCGCGCGGCCGCACGAACGTGGTCTCGACGCCGAAACGCGGCAACGTGTAATGCAGCAGATTGTGCGAGCCGCCATAGAGCGCGCCCGAGGAGACGATGTGCGAGCCCGCGCCGGCGATGGTCGCGAGGCCCAGGTGCAGCGCCGCCTGGCCGCTCGCGGTGGCGATGCCCGCGACTCCGCCCTCCAGCGCCGCGATTCTTTCTTCGAGGACGGCGTTGGTCGGATTGGAAATGCGCGAATACACGTGACCTGCGCGCTCCATATTGAACAGCGCAGCGGCGTGATCCGAATCGCGGAATACGAAGGAAGTGGTGAAATAGATCGGCGTGGCGCGCGCGCCGGTGTGCGGGTCGGGCGCCTGCCCGGCGTGCAGGCTGAGGGTGTCGAAGCCTAGATACTTGGGTTGAGCCATGCGTCCTCCACTATGCGGAGGACCATTTTATCAGGATGTCCGCGCGACTCCGGCACGGTTCCGCGGGCGAACCCTTCGAGAATTCAGTTTGCAAGGAGCCGCGACAATATGCCGCCTTACTTCGCCGCGGTCTTGGTCGCCTCTTCCTGGGCGGACGCCTCCCGGCGCGCCTTCTTCAGCACTTCCGCAACCTGGTTGTGGCCCAGTTTCAACGCCAGTTCGGCCGCGCTTTCGCCATCCTTGCTCAGCATGGCCGCGTTGGCGCCGTTGCGGACGAACAGCTCTACCATTTGCGCATTGCCGCGCATCGCGGCGTACTGCAGCGGCGAGTAGCCGTTGTCGCTGAGCAGGTTGGGATCGAAGTTCATAGACAGCACCTTCTGCGCGTACACCAGGTTGTCCTTCTCGATCGCATAGAACATCGCCTTGATGCCTTCCGGGCTTTTGTCCCGCGGCTTCGGCTCGAGGCCGGTAGGCAGAATACTGACGACGTAATTGATGAGCGAAATGCCGACCATGGCGATCAGGGCAATGATCAGCGGGAGCTTCGAGATGCCCAGTGTATCGGACCAGGCGTCGGTGAGATTGGCGCCGATCACGAGCAAGGCCACCATGATGAAAAAAGCGAATTTCAGGTAAAGGAACAGGGCGATCACCAGCAGAATGCCGAGAACCGCTGCGATGTAACCGCGGTTGATGCCAAATTGGTCGGTCATATTCGTGGGAAGCAGCGCGAAGACGGTGGCGATGCTGACCAGTCCAACCAGCGCCCATTCTTTGTATTTTTTTGCCTGCAGAAAATCCATGACTTCCTCCGCTTAGCGATGGTTCCGAAAAGTGCCGTCAGGAAGCGCGCCGCGATCGGCGAATTAGCCGAGCGCGCGCTAGTATAATCCAACCGTCGAATCAATACATTGCAGCAGATGCAGGGAGCAGCCTTGAGCAAGGCATTCACCAGGGAACAAGACGGCGCGGAAGAGGACGAGCTGGCGCCCGAGGCGGCCCAGCCGCAAGGGGTGAAAAATTACATCACCCCGGCGGGCTATGCGCGCCTGCAGGCCGAACTCAAGCAGCTGCTGGACGTCGAGCGGCCGCAGACTGTCAGCATCGTGCACTGGGCGGCCTCCAACGGCGACCGCTCCGAGAACGGCGATTACATCTACGGCAAGAAGCGCCTGCGCGAGATCGACAGGCGCATCCGCTTCCTGATCAAGCGCCTGGAAATAGCCGAGGTGGTGGATTCCAGCGGGCAGGCGCAGGACCGGGTGTTTTTCGGCGCCACTGTCAGTGTGCGCGACGGCGCCGGGCGCGTGCGCAGCGTGAGCATCGTCGGCATGGACGAGGTCGATCCGTCGCGCGGCCGCGTGAGCTGGATATCACCCATCGCGCGCGCGCTGCTCAAGGCGCGCGAGGGCGACAGCGTGACCCTGCGCACGCCGTCGGGCGTGGAAGAACTGGAAGTCGAGGAGATTCGCTACGAGGAGTTGCCGTAGGGCGCGTTGGTCGGAGACGTTCGCGCGGGACGCCGCGCTATTGCGCCCTGCTCCCGACTACGCCTCTGCATCCTAGTTCTTTATGTCTGCGCCGACACTGCCCGCGGTGACGCGTGTGAAGTCCCCCGCCGCGACGATCGACAACTTGCGCGGGTCGATGTATTTTTTCAGCGCGTCCTGGATCTGCGACGGCTGCAGCGCGGCGATCTTGGCATCGAAATCCGCATCCCAGGCGAATTGGCGGCCGAGATATAGATGATTCGCGAGTTGACCGACCAGTGCGCCATCCCGCGTGCGCCTGAGCTTGCGCAAGGCGAGATAACCTTTCTTTGCTTCGGCCACCTCGGTAGTGCTGAATCCGTCGCGCAGCGTCTGCGTGAGCACGTCCAGGATCGCGGCTTCGATGCGCGCGCGGTTCTGCGGTGCATAAATCGCGCTGACGCCGAATTCGCCCGCTGCATCCAGCGATCCGGCCGTGATCCAGGAAACCACGCTGTAGGAAAGGCCTTCGTGCTCGCGGATGCGCCGCCACAGGCGCGAATCGGACGAGCCGCCGAGCAGGTAATTGCCCAGCGCCAGCGCCGGGTAGTCGGGGTCATCGTCGCGCAGCGGCAGGTTGAGCGCGGCCTGGATTACGGCATTGGCCTTGTCGGGCGTGTTCAGGTCGCGCTTGATTGGCGGCACGTCGCGATAGGTTTCGGCTATGCGCTTGAACGGCAGCGGGCTCGCCCAGTCGCCGAACAGTTTTTGCGCAAGGTCGGCAATCTGCGACGCGTCGAAATCCCCGACTACCGCCAGTTCGCTGTTGCTTGCGCCGTAGAAGTCGTCGTGACAGCGCCGCATGGCGTCGATGCTCACGGACTGCAGGCGGTGCATGCGCTCTTCCAGCGTCGGCGTGTACAGCCAGTGCTCTCTCGGATAGGGGTTGAGGTGGCGCGTGAGCATAAGTCCGGCGAGCGCCTCGGGATCGCTCTTCATGTCCTCGATGCTGGTCCGGTCGGCGCGCTTGAGCTGTTCGAATTCGCTTGCCGGAAAAGCCGGCTCGCGCAGGATCTCCGCGACCAGGCGCAGCGCCGCGGGCAGGTTGGGGCGGAGCGTTTCTATCGACGCGCCGTTGCCGCTGATCCTGACGCTGGCCTTCAATCGGTCGAACTCGTCCTGCAGCTGCTCGCGCGTGTGTTTTTTGCTGCCGCGCATGAGCATGGCGGAGGCGAGCTTGCAGGCCGCGTTGCGCCCCGTCGTGCTCTGCTCGTCGCCCCAGTGCAGGACCAGTCGCGCCACGACCGTGCCGCCGCGCGTCTTCTTCGGCAGCAGCGCGAGCTTCATGCCGCCCGGCAGCTGCCGCACCACGGTGCGCGCATCGATGTTGGCCGCGGTGGGATCGAACGCTTCGCCCGCCGCCACCGTCGCCGCGCCTTTGTAGTCCTTGACCAGCGCGGCGACGTCGGGCGCCGGGGGAATTTCGGCGCGGCTTGGCTGCGGCGTCGGCACGAACATGCCCAGCGTGCGGTTCGATGTCTTGAAGTAGGCCAGCGCAACCCGCTGCACGTCCTCGCGCTTCGCCTGGCGCAGCCCGTCGCGATAGAGAAAGAACAGACGCCAGTCGCCCATGCCGATGAATTCGGACAGCGCGATGCCGAGCTCGCGCGGATTGGTCAGGGCCATGTCGATATCGTTCAGCAGCTGGGTGCGCGCGCGCTCCACTTCGTCGTCGGTGATCGGATCGGCGGCAAAACCCTGCAGGGTCTCGATCAGCGCCGTGCGCGCCGCATCCATGGGCATGTCCTTGGACAGGCTGGCGCCGAAGTAGGCGTAGCCGGCTTCGCGCAGCTGTGCGTCGCCGCCATAGACGGCGCTCGCCTTGCCGGTCTGGACCAGCGCCCGGTGCAGCCGCCCCCCGGGCACCTTGGTGAGCGCGGTGACGAGGATATCGATCGCCGGAAATTCGGCGTGCGACCCCGGCGGCAGGTGGTACAGCGCGCCGACGAGTTGCACCTCGCCCGCGCGGCGCAGGGTGACGCTGCGCTCCCCGTCCTGGGTCGGCTCGACGGTGTAGGTGGGGACGAGCACCCGCGCCGGTCTGGCGATGCCGCCGAAATGGCGCTGGATGAGGCCGAGCGCGGCGGCTTCGTCGAACCTGCCGCTGATGAGCAGCACTGCATTGTCGGGCTGGTAGTATTTGCGGTAGAAAGCCTGCAGGCGCTCGATCGGCACGTTTTCGATGTCGGAGCGGGCGCCGATGATGGGATGGCCGTAGTTGTGCCACAGATAGGCGCTGGAGGCCATGCGCTCGCCGAGGACATTATCGGGGCTGTTCTCGCCCGATTCGAACTCGTTGCGCACTACGGTCATCTCGCTGTCCAGATCCTTCTTCGCCACATTCGAATTGACCATGCGGTCCGCTTCCATCTCCAGTGCCCAGTCCAGATTGCTCCGCTTGGCAGCCAGGGTTTCGTAGTAGTTGGTGCGGTCGTAGGAGGTTGAGGCGTTGAAGCGCGCGCCGTGGTGCTGAAACTCCTTCTTGGGGTCGGGATTCCGCGGCGTGCCCTTGAACTGCATGTGCTCGAGCAGATGCGCCATGCCGTATTCGCCGTAGCCCTCGTCGCGCGAACCGACGAGGTAGGTGATATTGACCGTGATCGTGTCCTGCGACGCGTCTGGGAACAGCAGCACCTTGAGACCGTTGGCGAGCCGGTACTCGGCGATGCCTTCGACCGAGGTAACTTTTCTAATCGACGCCGCAGCATCGGTGCTCGCCGTGGCTGCGTGAACCGCGGCGGGCAGGATCGCGGGCAGCAGCAGTGCGAGGCTTAGAACGAGAGTACGGCGCAGCATCGGGCGACCTCGTGATTGTTAGGGTCTGTTCACATTCAGCACATGAGCGCGACGGGGGTCATTTGGGATGCAGCGCAAGGCGCGAGGAGCGCCGTTTGGTCATTCCAAACAAGCGACGAGAAACGCCGCGATGCGCCCAAATTATCCCCCGTCCCTTCGGGTTGCCTCCAAATGCGGCGCCTGCGTCGTTGCGCTCCTCGCCAAGGGAACCACCCTTGGCTTCGTCGCGCGCCTCGCAGTCATCCGCATTTGGAGGCAACGCGTCTCATGCGGTGAATGTCAACAGACCCTAGGGCTTCCGAAGGGACCGCAAATATATGGATCGGTCGAGATTCTAATACAAACAACAAACCGCCACGCGGTCCCGGCAGCAGCGCAGAAAATTGTTCGCCTTATGCGTGCCGGCGCACAGCGCGTCTCCTGCGCAAAAAGCTATAAATGCGCCGTCGATGGATAGCCTCTCCGGCGGTTGATCCGGCTTAGATTCGGAGAAGACCGGCACAAAATATATGCCCGTCCACCGGCCCCGCCGTAGCACCGGGCCTCTTGAACAACGGATTGAGAACGACCCTGCGGGTCGTGTCAATCCTTACGGGTTAGAACTGACCTCAACAACGCTTGGACTGCCGTCCAGCACATCACTTGCACCGATACCACTACGCTCTCGGGTGCCACGCTCACGGGCCCCGTGACGTTAGCCCCCGGTGTCTATTGCACCGATACGGCATTGACAGGTGCGGGCGTATTGACCCTCGACGCGGGTGGCGACGCCAACGCGGTCTGGATTTTCAAGATCGGCGGAGCCCTCACCGGCACCGGCTTCTCGGTGGTGATGGCCAACGGCGGGCAGCCATGCAACGTTTTCTGGGTACCAGGCACGTTAGCACCCGGCGCAGACGTGACCATGACGGCTTCGGCATTTAGCGGAAATATACTCGCGGCTGCCAACGGCGTCGATGCCAACAACGCCCCCTACACCGCCGGCGGGTCCATCACCTTTACCGGTGGAAGCTTGGCCGGTCGAGCCTTGGCGAACACCGCGCTGACAATGAGTGGGGCCAGCGTCATCGGCTGCTCCGCGTTGCCGATCCCCCCGGCGTCCTGCAAGACCCAGAAGCACCATAAGAAGGAGCACAAGAAATGCAACCAGGGCGTGGGCAACGGCCCCGAGGGCTGCGATCCGGGCAAATCGGACCATGGCATCACCTGGCCCTTCGGTTCGAACGATGAGAACCACAACAAGCCGGGCGACCCGGGCCACAACAAGGGCGGCAAGAAATAAGCCTGCAATTGTGAAGCAAGAAAAAGGACCCGCGAGGGTCCTTTTTCTTTTCAGCGGCCGCCGCTGCGCTTACTTCAGCAGATAGCCGAACAAATGCAGCGCCAGCATCCTGATCACGATGGTGACCAGGGTATTGCGCGTGCGCCAGGCGATGGCGCCGGCGAGGATGCCGGCGAGCAGGCGCGGGTTGTCCAGGCCGACGTGCACCGAGCCATCGGTCAGCACGAGCGCGGGCACGAGAATCGCCGAGAACACCGCCGCCGGGACGTAGCGCAGCGCGCGCTGCAGCGGCGCGGGCACCGGCCAGCGCGCGAACAGCAGGATGAAGGAGGCGCGCGGAATGAAACTGGTCAGCGCGAGGCCCGCGATCAGCAGCCAGAACGTCGTCATCGCGGCCGTTCCGGCGATTTGCGCTCGGCCTGGAGTCTTTCCACCAGCATGCCGGCGGCGATCCCCGCAGCGGCCGCCACCAGCAGGCCCAGGCGCAGCGGCAGCGACCATGCGAGCACGGCGGTAAAGCCCGCGGCGCAGGCAGCGGCGGC
>DATKUQ010000609.1:0-2346 GCA_035530495.1 Burkholderiales bacterium | reverse complement strand
GCGAACACCTGGTAGGGCACGACGTTGGGATGCGCGTTGCCGTAGCGCTTGGGGATGTTGCCCGAGACGAGGTAGCCGCTGATCTGGTTGGCGTTGAACGCGACCATGCAGTCGAGCAGCGCCATGTCGATGTACTGCCCGCCGCCGCCGCGCTCGCAATGCGCGATGGCGGCAGTGATCGCGAGGCTCGCGTACATGCCGGTGAGGATGTCGGTGATGGCGATGCCGACTTTCATCGGCCCGCCGCCGGGCGCATCGTCGCGCTCGCCGGTGATGCTCATGAGTCCGCCCATGCCCTGGAACACGAAGTCGTAGCCCGGGCGCGGCGCATACGGACCGGACTGGCCGAATCCGGTGATGGAGCAGTAGACCAGGCGCGGATTGATCTTGCGCAGATCCTCGTAGCCGAGGCCGTAGCGCGCCAGCGTGCCGACCTTGTAGTTCTCGATCAGGACGTCGCACTTCGCCGCCAGTTCGCGCGCGATCTGCTGACCCTCGGGCGTGGCGATGTCCAGGGTGATGGACTTCTTGCCGCGGTTGCAGGAGAGGTAATAGGACGAATCGCGCGTGTCCTTGCCTTCGCGGTCCTTGAACCAGGGCGGTCCCCAGCCGCGCGTGTCGTCGCCCGCGCCGGGGCGTTCGACCTTGATCACCTCGGCGCCGAGGTCGGCCAGGTTCTGCGAGGCCCACGGGCCGGCGAGGATGCGGGACAGGTCGAGTACGCGAATGTGCGAAAGCGGGTGGGGCATGGATGTTCCTTGTTGCGGTTGCGTTGGGAATGCGGTTCGGCGCTGCGCCGGCAGCGCAGCCGAGCCGCATCGAAAGTGGCGAAATCGGCTACGCCGTCGCGCATGTGCATTTTACTGTAGGCCGTGCAAAGTCGTGGCGGAAGGAGCGGACGCCGGGCGCGACTTGTCCGGTACCCGGCGTCACAGCCGGCGGCGGTATGATGACGCTGATTGTTGACATCTCGTGCGACTGTCCCTAGGCTCGAATGGACCGATACTGCTCCAGTTTCCAGGAATGCGGATGACATCGCTGGCCGAACTGTACAGGCGCCTGCGCACGGCCGGTGCCGAACCCGGCGATTCGGACGAGCTGCGCCTGAAGAAAGCCGTGCTGCTGCTCACCTGCGGGCTGATGATCGCGGCAGCCGGAATATGGCTCGCCTTGTACAAAATGCTGGGGTTGCCGGTGTCCGCCTCGCTGCCTTTTGCGTTCCAGCTGGTTTCCCTCTGCACCCTGGTGATCTATCTGTGGACGCTCAACTTCGATGCCTTCCGCGCGCTGCAGCTCGGGCTGATCCTGTTCGTGCCGTTCACGGTGCAGTGGTCGATCGGCAACTTCATCTCGTCGAGCGGCGTGATCCTCTGGGGTCTGCTCGCCCCGGTGGGCGCCGTGCTTCTGTATTCCGCGCGCGAATCGGCGCCCTGGTTTTTTGCCTATGTGTTCTTCGTTCTGCTTTCCGGCTACGTCGATTTCGAGCTCGCGGGCCTGCCCCCACAGGGACCCAGGGTTCCGCTCTCGACCACTGTCGTTTTTTTTGCGCTCAACTTCACCGCCATGTCGGCGCTGGTGTACGCGCTGCTGCGCTTCGCGTTCAGCGAGCGCGATAAGTCGCGCCTGCGGCTGGAGACTGCGCACGCCCTGCTCGCCGACGAGCAGCAGAAATCCGAGCGGCTGCTGCTCAACGTTCTGCCCGCGCCGATCGCCGAGCGGCTCAAGCACTCCGATGCAACGATCGCCGACGGTTTTCCGGAGGCGACGGTCATGTTCGCCGACATCGTCAGCTTCACGCGTCTCGCCGCGACGCTGCCGCCGGTGGAAATCTTCGAGCTGCTCAATCGCCTGTTCTCCGCGTTCGATGCGCTCGCCGAGCGCCTTGGCGTGGAGCGGATCAAGACCATCGGCGACGCTTACATGGTCGCCGGCGGCCTGAATACGCAGGAGCGGGACTTCTGCGCGGCAGTGGCCGATCTCGCCCTGGAAATGCGCGAAACGACCGCGCGCGATTTCTCCGTCCGCGAGCAGCCGCTCCAGCTGCGCATCGGCATCGCTTCCGGCCCGGTGGTGGCGGGTGTGGTCGGCACCAGCAAGTTCATCTACGACGTGTGGGGCGACACGGTAAACGTCGCCAGCCGGATTACCGCGGACAACGAGCCCGGCATGATCCAGGTGGACGCGCTCACGCATGAACGCCTGGCCGGCCGCTACGGCTTCGGGCCTGCGCAAACCCTGGACCTGAAGGGCAAGGGCGACACGATCGTATACCGCCTCGAGGGCCGTTGCGCCGCGACGGAAAGCGGGTCGCCCCCTGCGGGCTGAAGCCGCCGCCCGGATCGCGGT
>DATKUQ010000608.1:0-3868 GCA_035530495.1 Burkholderiales bacterium | reverse complement strand
CGCTGGGGAATTTTCGGATTGACCTCGAGATTGAATCTGGTGCCCGCTTGCATTGTTCGCCTTTGTTCCATCCTGGGCGCCGACGAGCGCCCCGGACCGTTTGAAGTTTAGAGCCTCGCGCGAATTATAGCGCTACGGCCGAGTTTGGAATCCGGCACAAAAAGCGTTTCGCTGCGGCCCCGATTCCGGGGAAATCGCGGGGGACGAGGAGGGGACGACCAGAGAACAAGGAAGAGCCGGGACCCTTTCGCTCCCGCCCGCATCCCCTCGTTTGGCACCGCGCGCCTAGACGGCGATCATCCCATGCACGCTGAACAGCCTGGCCGCGTCAGTCCAGATCTGGCTGGAGGCGAAGCCGGCGCGCTGCGCCACCGCGCGGAATTCATCGACGCTGTATTTGCACGAAATCTCGGTAAGGATGGTTTCGCCCCGGCCGAAGTTGAAGCGCTCGCCGCCGACGTGCGCAAACTGCGCGGCCAGGCTTTCGAGGTGCATCTCGATACGGCCCCGGTCTTCGTCGTAGAAAGCACGGTGACGGAAGCGGGGCAGCTGGAAATCCCCGCCAAGCTCACGGTTGATGCGCGCCAGCAGGTTGAGATTGAACGCGGCGGTCACGCCCGCCGCATCGTCATAGGCCGCATCCAGCACCGGCTTGTCCTTTTTCAGGTCGACGCCGATCAGCAGCGCGCCGCCCGTGCCGACCACGCGCCGCGCAAGCTGCAAGAATTCGATCGCCGCTTCCGGAGTGAAATTGCCGATGGTCGACCCCGGGAAATACACCGCCTTTCTGCGGATCGGCACGCCGACGAATACCGGCAGCGTCAGCGGCTTGGTGTAGTCGGCGCACACACCGTTGATGTTGAGCCAGGGGAAGGCCAGAGCAAGGCTGGCCGCGGCCGCCTGCATCGCCTCGCCCGCAATCTCGACGGGCACATACAGCGGGGGCTGCAACTGCTCGATCAGGATTTGCGTCTTCCGGCTCGAGCCGCTGCCGAACTCTATCAGCTGGCAGTCCGGGCCGAGGAACTTCGCCATCGCGGCGGCATGCTCGCGCATGATGGCAAGTTCGGTGCGCGTGGGATAGTACTCGGGCAGCTCGCAAATCTGCTCAAACAGCTCGCAGCCGCGCGCGTCATAGAAGTACTTCGGCGGCAAGGCCTTCTGCGGCAGCGCCAGCCCGGCCAGCACGTCGCGCAGAAAGGAACTGCCCTCGGGCAGAAAATTGTAAAAGCGCACCACCCCAACGTCCGGGCGCTGCTGCGGATGTGCCATCGGTACCTCGGCAGCTTTGGCTTAAAATCCGCAGCAAAAATCGCTTTTGCCACGGTCCGACTCAGGAGAGCGCGAGGGGCCGAGGAAGGGGTGGAAGCCTTCCGTTCCCGCCTGGATTCCCTCGCCCCGTTACACGTCAGGCGACTGCGGGGCTCAGCCCGGCTCGCGGTCGCCGCTCTCTTGTGCAGCCCTGGGCGCGCTGGCGCTATGCGACCTTGCGTTCGCCTCCAACCAGGCCCTGATGCGGTTGGCGTCGCCGATGCGCGAGAGTCTCCCCCAGGAATCCAGGAGCACGATGATCACCTGGCGCTCGGCCAGCGTCGCCTGCAACACCAGGCAGTGGCCCGCGTCATTGGTGAAGCCGGTCTTGGACAGACCGATGTTCCAGCTTTCGTTGGACACCAGCCGGTCGGTGTTGTGATAGGCAAGCGAGCGGCCGGCAACCTGAACCTCGTGCCCGCTGGTGGTGGTGAATTTGCGGATGAGCGCGTAGCGATGCGCGGCGCGCACCATCTTGACCAGATCCTCGGCGCTCGACACGTTGGCGCTGGAGAGTCCGGTGGCGTCGTCGAAGTGCGTATCGTTCATGCCCAGCATTCGCGCCTTGTGATTCATCGCCTGCAGGAACGGTTCGATGCCGCCCGGATAGGTGGTGCGCGCCAGGGCCGCGGCGGCGCGGTTCTCCGAAGACATCAGCGCCAGGCGCAGCAACTCCTTGCGGCTCAAAGTGGCGCCGGGTCTCAGACGCGAGCGGGTACCGAGCAGCCAATCCTTGTCTGCGCTCGATATCGTGACGTCCTGGTTCAGATCGACGCCGGCGTCCAGCACCACCATGGCGGTCATGAGTTTGGTGATCGAGGCGATAGGCGTCACGGCGTCCGCATTCTTGTCGTACAGAACCTCTCCCGTTTCCGCGTCCTGGACGATGGCAGCGGCGGAACGCAGTAGCAGCCTGTGCGGGTGTGCCGGCCGCGCGGCCCGTTCCGCGCGATGATGCGCTTCGCGATAATGCCCTTCGGCTTGGCCGGAGTAGGCGATGCCGGTCAAGCTCAGGCCCAATCCCAAGCCAACACACATCAGAATATGGCGTATGGATAACGGCATGTCACTCCCCGGCGAGGTTAGGCGTTCGGCGAAGTCTAGCGCTCGAATTTTCATTTGGCAAGTAAAAATAGCAGGATAGCGGTTTTAGTTAATGCGAAATTTGAAGAGCGCCCGCAGCCGGTGGCAAACCCGCGACCTGCGCCCGCTGCTGCTGCGACTCCTCCTGCTGCTGCAGCGCCCACATTTGCGCGTAAGCGCCGTTGCGCGCAAGCAACTCGCGATGGCCGCCGCGCTCGATGATGCGCCCGGCATCCATCACCAGGATCTGGTCCGCATCCATCACCGTGGACAGGCGGTGGGCGATTACGAGCGTGGTATGACCCTGCGCAATGCGCGCGAGTTCCCCCTGGATCGATTTCTCCGTTTCGGAGTCGAGCGCCGAAGTCGCTTCGTCGAATATCAGGATGGCGGGATTCTTGAGGATCGCGCGTGCGATGGCGACGCGCTGCTTCTCCCCGCCCGAGAGCTTCAGGCCGCGCTCGCCCACCCTCGCCTCGTATTTGTCGGGCAGGCTTTCGATGAACTCATGGATATGCGCCGCCCGCGCCGCCTCGAATACCTCCGCGCGCGTCGCCTCGGGCCGGCCGTATTGGATGTTGTAGAAAATGCTGTCGTTGAACAGCACCGTATCCTGCGGCACGATGCCGATCGCGGCGCGCAGGCTAGCCTGCTGCAACGCGCGGATGTCGCTGCCGTTGACAAGGATCGCGCCGCCGCCGACGTCGTAGAAGCGGTACAGCAGCCGTGCCAGCGTGGACTTGCCCGCGCCCGAGTGGCCGACCACGGCGACCTTGCTGCCCGCGGGCACGTCGAACGACACATCGAACAGAATCCGGCGCTTGGGGTCGTAGGAAAAATCCACGTGCTCGAAGCGGATGGACGCGCTGCCCGCGGCGAGCGGCAGCGCATCGGGTCTGTCCTGGATTTCGCGGTTCTGTTCCAGCAGCCGGAACATCCTGTCGGTGTCGATCAGCGCCTGCTTGATCTCGCGGTAGACCACGCCGAGGAAATTGAGCGGGATATAGAGCTGGATCAGCAGGCCGTTGATCAGCACCAGGTCGCCCAGCGTCAGCGACTTGTCCACCACGCCCTGGGCGGCGAGGATCATCAGCAGGGTCACGGCGATCGCGATGACGCAGCTCTGGCCGACGTTGAGCAGCCCGAGCGACATTTCGTTTTTCACCGCGACGGTTTCGTAGTTGCGCAGATTGTCGTCGTAGCGCCGCGCTTCATACTCTTCGTTGTTGAAATATTTCACCGTCTCGTAATTGAGCAGGCTGTCGACGGCGCGGGTGTTGGCCTTCGAATCGAGTTCGTTGACCTGACGGCGGATGTTCATGCGCCATTCGGTTACGCTGACGGTGAAAACCATGTAGATCGCGACCGCGGCGAAAGTGATGGCGGCGAAGCGCCAGTCGAACTTGGTCAGCAGCACCACCGCCACCAGGCTGAATTCCAGGATCACCGGAATGATGGAAAACAGCATGTAGGA
>DATKUQ010000607.1:0-3510 GCA_035530495.1 Burkholderiales bacterium | reverse complement strand
ACGACGTCTTCAGCTTTCATCGATTTCCATTTCTCCCTCGAACACGGTGACCGCAGGACCGGTCAGCCACACCGGATTGTCCGCGCCTTCCCAGCGTATCGTCAAATCGCCGCCGCGCGTGGACACGCGCACGCGCGCATCGAGCAGGCCGCGGCGTATGCCGACCGCCACCGCGGCGCAGGCGCCGGTGCCGCAGGCGAGCGTCTCTCCTGCGCCGCGCTCGTACACGCGCAGGCGGATGCGTCCGCGGTCCTCGACCTGCATGTAGCCCACGTTGACGCGCGCCGGAAAGCGCGCATGGCGCTCGATCAGCGCTCCCTGCATGGCTACCGGCGCGGCGTCCACGTCCGCCACCAGCTGCACCGCGTGCGGATTGCCCATGGACACGGTGCTGATCTCGACCGTCGTGCCGTCCAGCTGAAGCGGCTGCACCAGGGCATCGCTTTCGGTGACGAAGGGTATGCGTTTCGGCGCAAACACCGGCGCGCCCATGTTTACCGTGACTTCGCCGTCAGCTTCCATCCGCGGCACGATGATGCCGGCCGCGGTCTCGACCCGGATCTCGCTTTTCGCCGTCAGCGCGCGCTCGCGCACGAAGCGCACAAAACAGCGGGCGCCGTTGCCGCACTGTTCCACTTCGCCGCCGTCGGCGTTGAAAATGCGGTAGCGGAAATCGGTGCCGGCCACGCGCGGCGACTCCACCAGCAGGACCTGATCGCAGCCCACGCCGAAATGCCGGTCGGCCAGGCGGCGCAGCTGTGCGGGCGTGAGTGCGACGCGCCGGCTGACGCCGTCGAGCACGACGAAATCGTTGCCCGCGCCCTGCATCTTCGTGAATGCGAGCCTCACAAGGCTTTCTGCATGACGTAATCGTCCATGACGTAGCCGCCGCCGATGTCGGCAACCACTGTTTCGACCACCTCGTAACCGTTCTTGCGGTAGGCGGCGATGGACTTGAGATTGTGCTTATTGACGTTGAGCCGGACCGCGTCCGCACCACGCCGGCGCGCCGCGTCCTCGACATGCGCGAGCATGCGGCTGCCGTAGCCGCTGCGCTGGAAATCCTGGTGCAGATAGAGCTTGTCGAGTTTTATCGAACGCCCGTACAGCTCGTATTGGGCGAAGCCTATCATGCGGCTGTCGAGGATCGCCTGGTCCCACCAGGCGCTGCCGCTTTGAATTTGCGCGCGGATGATCGCGGCTGTGTAGCGCTGCCCCAGCATGTAGTCGATCTGCTCATTGCTGATGATGCCGGGATAATGATGGCGCCAGATGACGCCGGCGAGCTCGATGACCGCGTCTATGTCGCCCTCGGCCAGCGGCGCAATGCGCAATTCCCCGGAGGCCATTTCAGGAATCATCGAAATGGCCCGCGAAGCGAGGGAGCACGCGGGAGCATCTCCCCTCGCATTCGAATAGACCGCTACCCAAGACACAGCCTCGCATAGTCGCGCATGATGCAGCGGCCCATGACCACGGTCATGCCGGCGGCAAGCGCGCGCTCCGCCGACGCCTCGTGCTCCGCGCCCTCCTGAAGCCAGAGCTTGGCGATGCCCAGGCGCAGGCACTGGTCGACGATGTCAGGGATGTATTTGCCCGAGCGGAACACATCGGCGATGTCGATGCGCTCGGGTACCGAGGCGAGATCGGGGTAGGCCTTCTCGCCCAGGCCCTCGCTGATGCCGGGGCGCACCGGGATGATGCGAAAACCGAAACGCTGCATCTGGCGCGCGACGGCGTGGCTGGCGCGGCCGGGTTTGGGCGAAAAGCCCACCACAGCGATGGTCTTGACGCTGCGCAGCAATGCTTTGATCTGTTCCGGTTCGGGGTTGCTAAAAGGCATGACGCGATTTTAACCGCAAAGACCGCTCGGGAAAGCGGCGGGCGTGCTCCCGCCGGCCGGTTTGTCACCCTTGGCGGCGAAGATCTTTCCCGCGGCTCAATACCCTCAATACCACGAGGCCTCGCCCGGCGGCCGCGTCTTGAAACGCTTATGCACCCATAGATACTGCTCCGGCATCTGCCGCACCTGCTCTTCGATGAAGGCGTTCATGCGCCGCGTGTCCTCTTCGATGCTCGCGCCGGGGTAATCTTCCCAGGCTGGAAGGAAGCGCACAACGTAGCCTTCGCCGCCGGGCAACATGCGCGTGACGCAGGGCAGCACGCGTGCGCCGGCGAGCCGCGCCAGGCGCGACACGCCCGTGATGGTGGCGGCGGCGACGCCGAAGAAAGGCACGAAAATGGTATCGCGCTCGCCATAGTCCATGTCCGGCAGATAATAAAACGGCAGCCCTGCCTGCATCGCGCGCAGCGCCGGGCGCACGCCATCCTGGCGCGAGAGCAGCTTCAGCCGGCCAAAGCGCATGCGCCCGGCATAGAGCACTGCGTCGAACACCTGGTTTTTCTGCCTGGAGTAGATCGACACCATCTCGAAATCCATCGCCAGGCGCGCACCTCCCATGTCCAGGCCGACGAAATGCGGCGCGAGCAGGATCAGCGGCCCGCCGCGCACCGCGTCGAAATGTGCCATGCCCTCGAAGCGCACCAGCCGCCGGATGCGCGCGGGCGAACTCCACCAGAGAATTGCACGCTCGAGGAACGCGCGCGCAAACGCCTGGAAATGGCGCCGCGCCAGCGCCTTGCGCTCACCGGCTGGAAGTTCGGGCAAGCAGTGCGCAAGGTTGACCAGGCATACGCGGCGGCGCTCGCGGCCGAGCGCGTAGAGCAACGTGCCGAGGCCGCTGCCGATCGCGGCGAGCAGCCGCAAAGGCAGCAAGCGCAGCAGCCACATGAGAGCGAGGCCGATGCGGGTCAGCATGAGCCCGCCGGCGCCAGGCGCGGGCCGCAGCGTGTAGCGTCGCACAAGCCGCTGGATACGCGCCCCTGCCCTTGCGCCCCGGATAGCCGTTTCATTTCGGTGCTTGCACTCCGGCGGGCACCTTGTAACGGTTATATCCCCAGCCATACTGCGCCGGACACAGCCGAATCAGCCCCTCGAGCGCGCGATTCAAGGTGCGCGCCGGCGATTCGCCTTCGAGCGGCGCGGCCATGGGCGCCAGGTGCAGATGGTAACCCCGGCCCTGCGGCAGACGCTCGGCGTAGGCGAGGATGGTCTGCGCGCCGGAGCCTTCGGCCAGCCTGCCGGCGAGGGTCATGGTGTAGGCCGGCCGGCCGAAAAACTCGGCCCACTCGCCTTCGCCTACCCCCGGCGCCTGGTCCGGCAGGATGCCGATCGCCTCGCCGCGCCTGAGCGCGCGCAGCAGCACGCGCACGCCTTTCAGGTCGGCGCTGGCCATGTGCAAATTGGGCCGCGCGCGCCCGGCCAGCATCAGCGGCTCCAGCACCTTTTTCTTCGGCGGCCGGTACAGCGCGGTGAGCGGCGCGTCGGCGGGTGCGCGCCAGGCATAGTACTGCGCGGTGATTTCGAAGCAGCCCAGGTGCGGCGTGAGGAAAATAATGCCGCGGCGCTGCGCCAGCGCAGCCTCGACCAGCTCCCAGCCGGTGACCTGC
>DATKUQ010000606.1:0-3147 GCA_035530495.1 Burkholderiales bacterium | reverse complement strand
CAATGCCAACCGCAGCACCGCCGCGCGACTGAACGAACGTGCGGCGGCGCTCGCCGCCGATCCGCGCGTGCGCCACTTGCGCAACACCGGCATGATCTGGGCCTTCGATGTCGCCACCGACGACCCGCTGTTCGCGCGCCGATTCCACCAGGCCGCGCTGGCGCGCGGTCTGCTGCTGCGCCCGATCGGCAACACTGTGTACTTTATGCCGCCCTACGTGATCGGCGGCGACGAGATCGAGCTGCTCGTCGCCGGCACACGGGCCGCCCTGGACGACGTGCTGCGATGAGCGAGTTCGACGTGGGGTTCGCGGAACTGGATGCGGTGGGGCTGCGGCGCCGGCGGCGCGTCGTCGATTCGCCCTGCGCACCGGAACTCGTCGTCGACGGCCGCCCGGTGCTCGCCTTCTGCAGCAACGACTACCTCGGCCTGGCAAACGACCCCGCGCTGGTCGCAGCGGCGCAGGAAGGCGCCCGGCTCTATGGCCTCGGCTCGGGCGCCTCGCCGTTCATCAACGGGCACATGACAGCGCACGCCGCGCTGGAGCGCCGCCTGGCAGAGTTTACGCGCATGGAGCGCGCGCTGCTGTTCTCCACCGGCTACATGGCGAACCTCGGCATCGTGCCGGCGCTTGCCGGACGGGACGACGCCATCTTCTGCGACCGGCTCAACCACGCCTCGCTGATCGACGCCGCACGCCTCTCCCGCGCCGAGCTCAATATCTACCCACACCTGGATGTGGCTGCGCTGGAACGCGAGTTGGCCGCATCGCAGGCGCGGCGCAAGCTGGTCGTCACGGAGTCCGTATTCAGCATGGACGGCGACCTCGCGCCACTGCCGGACCTGCTCGTCCTCGCCGAGCGGCACGACGCCTGGCTGCTGGTGGACGACGCCCACGGCTTCGGCCTGCTCGGGCCGCAGGGTCGCGGCGCCGCCGCGCATTTCGGTCTTGCCTCGCCGCGCCTGATCTATATGGGCACGCTGGGCAAGGCGGCGGGCGCGGCCGGCGCATTCGTCGCCGGCGCGGAGGACGCTATCGAGTGGATACTGCAAAAGGCGCGCACGTACATCTTCAGTACCGGTGAGCCTGCGCTGATCGCCCATGCGCTGCTGAAAAGCATTGATCTCATCGAACAGGGCGACGCGCGCCGCCGCCATCTCGCCGACCTGAACGCACTGCTGCACAGTTCACTCAAACTCAGGCGCTGGCGGCTGCCGCCATCGGAAACGGCCATCCACCCCCTGCTGATCGGAGAAAACGCGGAGACGATGGATGTGGCAAGCCGGCTTATGGCGCGCGGCATCTGGGTGCCGGGCATCCGCCCGCCGACGGTGCCGGCCGGCACGGCGCGCCTGCGCATCACGCTTTCCGCGGCGCATACCGCTGCCAACGTCGCGCGGCTTGCCGAAACGGTAATGGAGCTGGAATGAAGCGCGCCTACTTTCTGACCGGTACCGACACCGGAGTCGGCAAGACGCTCGCGGCCTGCGCCCTGCTTCACGCCGCCGCCGCGCAAGGCATGCGCACGCTGGGCATGAAACCGGTGGCGGCGGGCGGCAGCGAGGACGTCGACGCCCTCGTCGCCGCGAGCAGCGTCGCCGCGCCGCGCGACTGCGTGAATCCCTACCTGTTGCGCGAACCGCTGGCGCCGCACATCGCCGCGCGCCGCGACGGCGTGGCCATCGACATCGCACACATCGTGCAGTGCTTCGGGGAATTGCGCGGGCTGGCCGATTTCCTCGTCGTCGAAGGCGTCGGCGGCTTTCGCGTGCCGCTCGACGATTCGCGCGACAGCGCCGACCTTGCCGTCTCGCTCGGGCTCCCGGTAATCCTGGTGGTGGGATTGCGCCTGGGCTGCATCAATCACACCCTGCTGACAGCCGAAGCCGTCCGTGCGCGCGGTCTACCCCTGGCCGGCTGGATCGCCAACCAAGTGGATGCCACAATGGCCTGCGTCCAGGAAAACATCGCCGCGCTGCGCACTCGCCTGGACGCGCCCCTATTGGGTAGCGTGCCACATCTGGCGATGCCGGATGCCGCACGGGTCGCCGAGATGCTGACCTTGCCGGACGATTAGGCATCCCTGCATGGAAGGGAGCCCGCTAATCCAATAGCCTGGCACATTTTGTCCTGAACAAAAAAACTGCGATATTTCCCGGAACATTCCCCATTTGGGGAACATGCCTTGCCATGCGCATCGAGCAAAGTCCGGTTGCCGTTTTCGGTAAGGACCGAACCGTCGGCAAGAGCACAGCTTGAAGGCATCGCCAGTTACATTTGAAACAACTGAAACACACTGTTACCCGCCTCGGATCAACGGGACGCCTCCTTCGGGCTTATCATCGGCGTGAGTCCAAAACGAAGGAGTGAAGACCATGAGCGCAAACAGACTCCGCACGCTGTCGGTAACCGGCGTCATCGCCTGTCTGATGATCGCTGCAAGCCCCGCTTGGGCACAGCACGAACGCTATGAACGCCACTATGAACACCGCTATGAACATCGCGATGAACATCGCTATGAACACCGCTATGAACACCGCTATGTCCATGCGCCGCGCTATGTGCGCGCGTATCGGCCCGTGGTGATGGTGCCTCCGGTGCTTACCTATGTGCCTGCTCCCGCGTACTACGCACCGCCGCCCGTGTATGTGCCGCCTCCCGCGTACTATGCTCCGCCACCGGCATATGTACCGAGCCGCGCCTACTACAGGCCGTACGCGCTGGGCTATGACCCCATGGGCGCAGTCGTTGGCGCGGTGGCCGGTGCCGCGATCGGGAACGGTTTGGCACAAGGCAGCGATCGCACCGCCGCGATGGCCTTTGGCGGCGTCGTCGGCGCCATGATCGGGGGTCAGCTGGCGGCCGGGCGATAGCGCGCGAGTGCGGGAACGAAGCGCCCTGCCGTCGCCAAACAGGTCGTGCTCCCCTCGATCAGCTTCACCGGGTGGCCGTGGTCGAAGTCGGCCTTGTAGTCGCCGACCTTGTCTTCGGACGGACGGGCGGTGTTGCCCGATCCTCAGCGGATGCGGTTCAGCGCTTCGTCGAAGGATTGCACGGTGCGATCGACGTTGCGGAGTTTGTCGATGCCGAACAAACCGATGCGGAAGCTGCGGAAATCGGCCGGCTCGTCGCATTGCAGGGAAACG
>DATKUQ010000605.1:0-17827 GCA_035530495.1 Burkholderiales bacterium | reverse complement strand
TGCAGGTCGACCAGCACCAGTCGCGCCCCTTGTGCGGCGAAGGCCTGCGCCACCCCGCGTCCGAGGTTGCCGGCGGCGCCGGTCACTACTACGGTTGCCTGATTGAAGTCCATGTCATTTCTCCGCGCGATTTGCGAAATTGTAGCAGCCGCATTCCGCTGTCAGGGGGGCATGCGTCGCTCACGGTCCCTGGGGAAGAGGCTGGGCTGATGATTGCTTGCGCCATGATCACTCCTTCCAGGGCACGCCGCCGGCGTAGGTCTTGTAGCTGACGCCGGCAAGCCATCCGGAATCGACCGGAAGCAGAACGCCGGTGATCGTTCTGGCTTCCGCCGAGCACAGAAAGGCGATCGCCGCGGCGATGTCCTCGGGGCTGGGCAGGGCGTCCAGGGCGTGCACCGCCATGATCTTCTTCAGGTCGCGCAGGCCGGCGTCGACGCGGGCCTGCAGGGTCTCGGTCATGACATAGGTCGGCCCTACGCTGTTCACGCGGATGCCGTGGCGCCCGAGTTCCACCGCCAGCAACTGCGTCAGCCTGGCGATCGCGGCTTTGCCGGGATTGTAGGCGGGCAGGGGCAGCGGCAGCAGGCTGTTGATCGAGCCCAGCGTCACGATGGCACCGCGCTTGCGCGCAATCATCTGGCGGCCGAAGGAGCGGCAGGCATGGATGGTGCCGTTATAGTTGACTCGCCACATGCGGTCATGGGCTTCCATATCCATGTCCATGATCGATTCGGTGTTCGGAATGAGTCCGGCCGAAGTCACCAGTACCTCGGCCGCGCCCAGATCTTTTTCGACCTTCGCCGCGACGGCGTCGACCGCTTTCGCATCGGCGACGTCGCAGTCATAGAAACGCGCGACTCCGCCGGCAGAGAGCGAGGCCGCCATCTTTTCGCCGCGCTCCCGGTTCACGTCCAATATCGCGACGGCGTGGCCGCGCGAGGCGAACAAACGCGCCGTGGCGGCGCCGATCCCGCTGGATCCGCCGGTGATGACTGCTACTGCTTGAGTTGTCATGGCTGCTCCTCCGTTGTTTTTGGAAGCTTGCATTTTTCTTCGCGGCATTGCCGCGCGCTTTTATGAAATCTACCTGATCTCGGCGTCGGTCGGAAGCAGGAACGTTCGACACGGCCGCAAGCGGGGAGTGTAAGCGTTTGTTGGACGGCGATGCAAAGCCAAAGCCCGCGCTTTGGCGGGCTTTGGCTTTGATGCTTATTGGAGCCGATGAGTAAGGGGCCACGATCCGGCGGGCGAGTGCGGATCATCCCCTGATTCTGTATCCCATCGCCCGGTAGCCACGCTGGCGCCTGTCCCGCATTCTCAGCAGTACCGGGTGGCCCGCATCCACAAAGTCAATAATCCGCACGTTTGTCTTAGTCGCGTGCTCGCGGTGCAGACGCCCTGGGTACTGCTGTAGCGTGCCTTTCCAGGAAATGGGCATCGCCAGGATCAGGGTGTTCAGCGGCGGGTGGTCGAAACCTTCGTGGCCTCGAGCACGGCATCAAGGCGGCGGAGCACGGTAAATGGCAGGATCACGTCGCGGTACTTGCCGCGCACATACACATCGCGCAGCCGGTCATCCACGATATTCCAGATGAAGTCAGCGATCCACTTGAGTTGGCTTTGGTCCAGGGGTTCTTGTTTGCTTGTCATGCCGCGGCTTCCGGCGCAATCAGTTTCACGCTGGGAAAATATGCTGCATAGCGCTGTGTATCCCGAGTCAGAATGGCATGCCCCGACACGGCCGCGTGCGCGCCAATGAAGAAATCACCGAGGACGTTGCTTTTCGTGCCCCCTTGGCGACGGTATCGCACGAAGGCCTTGCCGGCGAGAAACAAGGCGGGGCGCGGCACTTCGATCAAGGATAAGCCCATATTTTCTATGGTCCGATCCAACGCTTCGACGGTCGAAAAAGTCAGCGACACTTCGGAGTAGATAATTGGATTGATTGCCAACCGATGAATTTTCGACTGTGCGCGCAATTGGCCGATCGACCAGTCCGCCCATTCTGGATCGTTCTCCAGGACATCGACCAGCACGTTGGTGTCGACCAGCAACATCAGTCCTCGCCGCGCAGCAGAGCCATCAGATCGTCGGTTCGCCATTTGATGTCGGCCTTGCCGCGCACGGCGTCGAATCGGTCGGGTTTGCGACCAGGGCGTGCGCCTACCTTGTGGATCACCACGTCACCCTCGCGATTCACGGCAAAATCCACAGCGCAACCCGGCGCCAAATTGAGGGCATCGCGAATTTGCTTGGGAATAGTGACCTGTCCTTTACTGGTGAGCGTCGTCGACATGTGATGTCTCCTGGAGTATTACAGAATATTTTATTGTAATACCTCCGAAAACTGCATGCAACCGGTACCTGGCGTTGGGGGGCAGCGTTGCTCACCCGTCCCTTTTCTCTTTCCAGTGCTTCGATTCCGCCGGCTGACCGACAGCAGCGTTTTGCGCTGCGCCGATCTGTCACCGGCCTTACACACCCACGAAGGCCGACGCCTCGCGTTCTGGGTCGATGGCACGTTAACAGTGGTTTCGACCAACCCGGTCAATGCCGAACTGTTAATGCCGAACTGCTGCGCGCGTACCGCGATGCTTGGTTCCTCGGCCTGCTGCGACATGCCGTTGGCGAAATGTGCGCCGAGTTGATGGCCGATTTTCTGAAGCAGCCCGGAGGCCACGCTTGAACGCAGCAACGCTCCTCGCCCCGGACCCGAGTCACATCTCGGCCGAAATTTCCTCCACTTGCAAGCTGCTCGGGAATCGATCATTAGCTTTGGCGCAAACAACCTGATTTATGCGCAAGGCGGGTTCTCGCAATGGGACGCCAGCGGCATCTGGCGTAAGCTCGCCGAGCGCCTACAGCTTTCGTCCATCAAGAAGCCCAACGGCAAACGCTACCGCTACTACGTACTGCGACGCACGCTTCGTTTCGGCGCCGGCGCTAGTGGGGGAACGCTGCCGGCGGATCCGATCGAGCAGATGGTGCTGGAGCAAGTGCACGCAGCCCTGAACGCGCCCGAGGTGGTGTAGTCCGTATGGGACAGTTAAAGCCTCAGGATTCAATGTGTGCCTAACAGTCGACAACGTCAACGGGCGGCAGCAGGTTGCGGCGGGTCCCGTGCTGTATGCGCCTGCACGTCCTTCCATAAGACTCGGCCGTGTTTTGATATCGCTCGACCCTTTCGCACCTTCACTGCAATTCCGGACCAGTGAGTTGCCGGACGCCCGCTCAAGACTGGCTGCCGCCGTCTGGCTCTTGCTGGCCAGCGGCCCTTGTGTGCCCAGAAGAGACATCCGCTGCCCTGATCTCGCCACCGCAAAGCTGCCAGCCGGAGTTGCACAACCCCGAAAGCTGAGGGCCCTGTCGAAATGCGCCGTCGCCGTTCGTCGTGTAAGGTAACCATTTTTAGGAGACTTCCATGCCCCGTTATATGATCCAAGTTCGCGCCACCGCAATGAGCGAGGCTGGCGACTTCCCTGATGACCCAACGCTCGTGCCGCGCATGATGGCCTTCCACGATGAGATGGCCAAGGCCGGCGTGCTGCTCGATGGTGCCGGTTTGCAGCCCAGCAGTCAGGGATTTCGCGTGCAGTACGACGCCGCCGGTCAGGTGCGCGTCATGGACGGTCCCTTCGCAGAGACCAAGGAGCTAATTGCCGGCTACACGCTGATCGAGGTGCGATCACACGACGAAGCGCTGGCCTGGGCGCAGCGCTTTCCGGCGCCGTTCCCCGGCCAGCCCTGTTGCATCGAGGTGCGCCCGCTGATGGGCGGCATCGACCTGCCACCCGAAGATGCCGAACGCATCATCCGCGAACAGCTGGCCGCCATCAAGCAGGGCGGATGACGCCTCCCATCGAGGCCGTCTGGCGCCTAGAAGCCAGGCGCCTTACCGGGGCTCTGCTGCGCGCAGGTGCTGATCTGGCGTCGGCCGAAGACTGCGTACAAGATGCGCTGGTGGCCGCGATGCAACACTGGCCGGCCGAGGGCTGGCCTGAACGCCCCGGTGCCTGGTTGATGACTGCCGCGAAGCACCGCTTGTTGGATCGAATGCGCCATGCGCAGATGGCGGCGCGGGAACAGCAAGCGCTGGGCGATGACGCCGATGCGCGCGCGGCCCACCTTGCGCCAGACCCGCTGGACTTGTTGCTGGCCGACGAGGCCGACGAGGTGGGCGACGACGCGTTGAGGCTGATGTTCATCGCCTGCCACCCCAAGCTAGCGCGCGAGGCGCAATGGACACTCACCTTACGCCTAGTGGCTGGATTGACGGTGTCCGAAATCGCGCGCGCCCTGTTCACCAAGGAGGCCACCATCGCACAGCGCATCACGCGCGCCAAGGCGCAGCTGGCCGGTGAACCCTTCGAGCTGCCGCCGGCATCCGAGCGCGCCGCGCGTCTGGATGCCGTCTGCACGGTGCTCTACCTGATGTTCAATGAAGGCTATGTCGCCAGCAGCGGTGCCGAGTGGACGCGGCCGACCCTGTGTCACGAGGCCCTGCGACTGGCGCGACACCTCGCAGCCTTGCTTCCGACGGAGGCAGACGCGCAGGCGCTGCAGGCGTTGATGGAGCTGCAAGCCTCACGCCTGCCGGCGCGCACCGATGCGCTGGGCCGTCCAGTGCTGCTGCTGGAACAAGATCGGCGGCGCTGGGACCGCCTGCTGGTGCGACGCGGCCTGGCTGCGTTAGCGCGCTGCCGCAGCCTGAATGCACTGCGATCGGAGGGGCCGGGTACTCTCACCCTGCAGGCCGAACTGGCGGCAGTGCATGCCCGCGCCACCCACGCCGGAGACACGGACTGGTCTCATTTGCTGCGGCTCTACGACGCATTGCTCGCGTTGCAACCCAGCCCAGTCGTTGCGCTTAACCGCGCCGTTGCGCTGAGCCACGCGATCGGGCCGGCGCATGCGCTCCCGCTGGTGGAGTCGCTACCACTGGCCGGCTATCCTTGGTGGGCCAGCGCGCGGGCCGACCTGCTACAGCGCTTGGATCGCATCGAGGAAGCGCGCGAAGCCCTGCGCCAGGCCATAGCTTGGGCTGGCAACGAACGTGAGCGCGTGTTGCTATTGGAGCGCTTGGTGCGCATGTAGGCGATGCTCCGGGCCTGCCCGATTTTTCAGAGCATACGACAGTCGAAAGTGATCTTACCCACGTTTGTCGACTGCCAATGACCGTAACCGCTGCGTTGCCGTCGTCCAAATCAAAAATATAGCTCTTGCATTGCGAGCGGCCGCTATTCCTTTTTCAGCGTTGCCGCCCAATGACAGCTTTCCATTTCTTCCGGTGACGGCTCAGGGTCGAAAGTGACGATTTGCGTTTTTGAAAAGCTGACGCTGGCATTTCAGTAGGTGGAGTGCGTCAGCGGCACATTGGTCTGAGAGAGTTTCCACCGCCTACCAATGCTGCGAAAAAACCGCGTTTGCAAGTCCGCACGTAACTCATTGAATAAATGGTAATGAGAATTTGTGGCTTGCGGACTTCGACCCCAGTACAGCGGGCAGGGCGGAGAGAATAACGGCTCGGAGAGAGTGGAATCGGGCCGAATTCTGGGCAATCGCGAAATCTCGAAGTCCGCAAGACCACGCAGGAACCCGCGCGCACACGCGGGCTTACGAAAAAAACACCAACCGCAGATGTGGTTGGCGTTTTTTATTGGTGGAGGCGGGGGGAATTGAACCCCCGTCCGCAAGTCCTCTACAGACAGATCTACATACTTAGCCAGGTTGTTTGATTTGACCGCTTACCCGCCAACCGGCAGGCTGGCAAACGGCGAGTCACCTATTTTTTGACGTGCTGCAAAGTGACCCTGCGGCACGCGAGCTCATGTAAATGACTCTGCTGTAACTTGCGTTACCCGGCCCATGAACCAACCGGTGCAGAGCTAGCCGGTATTAAGCGGCTAGTGCGAAACGTTCGTCGTTCGCGGTTATTGCGTTCCAGTTGGATTTACGAGGTGGCTGGCCCTCGGTATGCACTGCTCTGCTTTGTAACCCACGTCGAAACCAGGTCGCCCCCGGTATCTGTCTGGGAGTGCAGGGCGAAAAGTTGGAGAAAATCTCTCCGCTTCCTGCCCTTCAATCCCTACTGCACGTACATTATGGCATATGGGGTGAAACCTCGCAGAAATCAAGGGACTCAGAGGTAATCGAGCACCTGGCGCGGGTGTTCGATGACCGCGTCCGCCTGCCAGGATTCGATGGCGCCGCCATCGCCCAGATAGCCGTATTTCGCTGCCAGCACCCGCATGCCGGCCGCGCGCGCCGCCTGGACGTCGCGCACATCGTCGCCTACGTACAAGCAGGCGGCGGGCGGCAGTTGCAAGGCGGCGGCTGCGTGCAGCAGCGGATCCGGGTAGGGCTTGGCGCGTGGCGCGGTGTCGCCGCCGACCACGCAGGCGGCGCGTACGCCCAGGCGCAGGCCCTGCAGCAGCGGATGCGTGAAGCGCTCCGCTTTGTTGGTCACCACGCCCCAGGGCAGCCGGTCCTGGTCGAGTTGATCGAGCAGTTCGTCCATGCCGTCGAACAGCCGGGTATCGACGCAGATCTCCGCGGCGTAGAAATCGAGAAACTGCAGCTTGAGCGCTTCATAGCCCTCATCGTCCGGATTCATGCCGAAGCCGACTTTGAGCAGGCCGCGCGCGCCGCTGGAGGTGTAGGAGCGGGTGGCTTCGAGCGGCATCGGCGCCAGGCCCTGTGCCGCGCGCACGCGGTTGAGTGCCCGCGCCAGATCTGGCGCCGTGTCCGCGAGCGTACCGTCCAGATCGAACAGTACCGCCTGCACGCGGGTGTTGAGAGCGTGTTTCAAGAGCAAACGAAAACCGGATTAGGGGAGCGAGCGTGCAAGTCGGCTCGATTCTGAAACACGCTCCGACTTAGGGGAGCACGAGGGGAAATATCCCCTCGTATCGTCATACGCTTTAGGCATCCCGCACGCAGTGCATCAGATAATTGACGCTGGTATCGTTGTTGAGCGCGTAAATTTTGCTCAGCGGGTTGTAGCTCATGCCGATCACCGATTTCAGCGTGAGGCCGGCGGCACGACAATGCCGCGCGAGTTCCGAGGGTTTGAGGAATTTTGCGTAATCGTGCGTGCCGCGCGGCAGCAGCCGCAGGATGTATTCGGCGCCGATCACCGCGAACAGGTAGGACTTGGGGTTGCGATTGATGGTGGAAAAGAACAGCTGCCCGCCCGGTTTGACCAGCTGCGCGCAGGCGCTGACCGTGCTCGCTGGATCGGGTACGTGCTCGAGCATTTCCATGCAGGTGAGCGCATCGTATTGTGCGGGCTCGCGCTGCGCGAGCGCTTCGGCGCTGATTTCTTCGTAGTTCACGTCGAGGTGCGACTCGAGCAGGTGCAGCATCGCCACTTTCAGCGCTTTTTCCGACAGGTCGATGCCCTTGACCCGCGCGCCCAATGCCGCCATCGCTTCGGCCAGGATGCCGCCGCCGCAGCCGACATCGACCACGGATTTACCTTTCAGTTCGGCGATGCCGTCGATCCATCCCAGGCGCAGGGGATTGATCTGGTGCAGCGGCTTGAATTCGCTGGTCGGGTCCCACCAGCGGTGAGCCAGGTCGCTGAATTTCGCGAGTTCTTGCGGGTCGGCGTTCATGTGTGTATCCGAAATAAAAAAGCCCCGCTTGCGCAGGGCTTTTGAAGGAACTGCGCAAGCTTACCTTTGTTGGGTTCCCACCACCTCGATTTCGACGCGGCGGTTCTTGGCACGGCCTTCCTTGGTCTTGTTGCTGGCGATCGGCTGGGTTTCGCCCTTGCCTTCGGTGTAAATGCGGTTGGGTTCGACGCCCCTGCTCACCAAGTAAGCCTTGACTGCGTTGGCGCGGCGCACGGACAGCTTCTGGTTGTACGCTTTGGTGCCGATGCTGTCGGTGTGGCCGACCGCGATGATCACTTCCAGGTTGATCGCCTTGAGTTTGCTCGCGAGGTCGTCGAGCTTGGCCCTGCCTTCGGGTTTGAGCACGGCCTTGTCGAAATCGAAGTTCGTTTCGGCGGCCATGGTCACCTTTTCAACGACCGGCTTGGCTTCGTGTTTGGGCATAGGCGCAGGTGCAGGCGGCGGCGTAACGACCGGCGCGGGTGCGGGCGCGGCTTTCTTCGGCACCAATTCCGGATCGCATTCGGTAGTCGCCATGGCGGGCGTCCAGTAACCGGTGCGCCAGCACAGACCAAACGGGTCTTTCACGGTGACCCCGGAGACCGGGGCCTGGACATATCCATTAACTTGGGCGAAGGCGCTGGTCGCGCTCATCCCGAGCGAGAGTGCGGCGGCGGCGGAAAAGGCTAACGCGATGTGCTTCACTGTCTTTTTCATATTTTCCCCTCGATTAAGTTCGACCGTCTTCCTTCGTGGAAACTTCGTTGCAGACCTTCAGTGCAGACTTTTGTTAAGCCATTGTTTCCATTGATAGCCTATTCTGCCACAGGAGCGCCAAGTTTTCCAGATCATTTTTCGGCTGGTTTTTCAGTTCCCGCTCCTCGACCAGCAGGCGTCCCGCGACCCAGACGTGGCTGACGTTTTCGCGGCCGGCGGCATAGACGAGATGTGAAATCGGATCGTAGCAGGGCAGCATTTCGGGCGCGGCGAACTCGATCGCGGTCAGGTCGGCAAACTTGCCGCGCTCGATCGACCCGATCGACTGATCCAGGTGCAGCGCACGCGCGCCATCGAGCGTCGCCATGGCCAGCGCCTGGCGCGCGTGGAGCGCGCTCGCGTCGCCGCTCACCGCCTTGGCGAGCAGCGCCGCCTGGCGCATCTCCTGGAACAGGTCGAGGCGGTTGTTGCTGGCTGATCCGTCCGTTCCCAGCCCGACATTGATGCCCTCGGCCAGCATGTGCGTCACCGGCGCAAAGCCGTTGGCGAGCTTGAGATTGGAGGAAGGGCAATGCGCGACCGAACTGCCGTTTTGCCCCAGCAGCGCGATCTCCTCCGGCGTCAGGTGTATTGCATGCACCGCGATCAGATTGGGTCCGACCAGGCCGAGGCGGCGCAGGCGTTCGAGCGGGCGCACCCCGTGCTGTGCGACGCTCTGCCCGATCTCGTCCCGGGTTTCGTGCACGTGCATGTGCACCGGCAGATCGAGCTCCTCGGCAAGAGTGATCAGCCGCGAAAAAGCCTTGTCACTGACGGTATAGGGAGCGTGCGGTGCCATGCAGAACGATAGTAACGGATGCTCGCGCAGCCCGTCGCGCACGGCCAGCCCCTTGTCCACATAGTCGTCGGCGTCGGCAGCGTAGGTACTGGGAAAATCGATGACGATCAGGCCCAGCGCGGCGCGCATGCCCATGTCGAGCGCGGCCCGCCCGGCTTCGCCGGGGTAGAAATACATGTCGTTGAAACAGGTGATCCCCGCGCGCAGCATTTCGGCGCAGGCGAGCAGCGTACCGTCGTAGACGAACTGCGCTGACACGAACTTGGCCTCGGCCGGCCATATGCGATTCTGCAGCCAGCGCATCAGCGCCATGTCGTCGGCGAACCCGCGCATCAGCGTCATCGATGCATGGGTATGCAGGTTGACCATGCCCGGAATGAGCGCGTGCCCTGGAAGCGCTACGCGCTCGGCCGCATCGTAGGCCGCCTGCGCCTGCGCCGTAGGCAGCACGTCGAGAATGCGCCCGTCGCGCACGGCGACGCAATGGTGTTCAAGCACGCGCCCGGCTGGGTTGACCGGGATGACCCAGCGCGCTTCGATTAACAGGTCTATAGATTGCACGTCGGCTTCCAAGTCGGCATCAGGCTCTTCATTTGCGCTTGCGCGCGGCGGTTCGCTCGCAGGATACAGCAGAAAGGTAAACCGAGGTCAAGCGGGCGGCGGCAGATGCGACGGAAATTCGGTGGTTTTAGTGGCGACAAAGTACTTCCACATGCTAAAATTCAATGCTTTTTCGGCCGCGATTTGCGGCGCTTTTTTCGGGGCCGCGACGAACGGGGATTGGCCCGCCATGGGCCCCGGTTCAGTCGCAAACTTAAAATAAATCCGCTCGGATCATGGAACAGTTCGCAAAAGAAACTCTGCCGGTAAGCCTCGAAGAGGAAATGCGCCGCTCATATCTTGATTACGCCATGAGCGTAATCGTGGGGCGGGCTCTGCCGGACGTGCGCGACGGGCTGAAGCCGGTGCACCGGCGCGTGCTGTTCGCGATGCACGAGTCGAACAACGTATGGAACCGGCCTTACGTGAAATGCGCGCGCATTGTCGGCGAGGTGCTGGGCAAATATCACCCGCACGGCGATTCCGCCACCTACGAGGCGCTGGTGCGCATGGCGCAGGACTTTTCCATGCGCTACACGCTGATCGACGGGCAGGGCAACTTCGGCTCGATCGACGGCGATTCGGCCGCGGCATACCGCTACACCGAATGCCGGCTGGAGCGCATCGCCTCAGAGTTGCTGGCCGATATCGACAAGGAAACGGTCGATTTCGTGCCGAATTACGACGGCAAGGAAATGGAGCCGACGGCGCTGCCGACGCGCATACCCAACCTGCTCATCAACGGATCGTCGGGTATTGCGGTCGGCATGGCGACCAACATCCCGCCGCATAACCTGGCCGAGGTGATCGACGCGGGGCTGGCGCTGCTTGCCAACCCCGGCATCAGCATCGACGAGCTGATCGAGATCATGCCGGCGCCGGATTTTCCGACGGCCGGCATCATCTACGGCATCACTGGCGTGCACCAGGGCTACCGCACCGGTCGTGGCCGCGTGATCATGCGTGCGCGCACGCATTTCGAGGACATGGAGAAGGGCAACCGCCAGGCGATCATCGTCGACGAGCTGCCCTACCAGGTGAACAAGAAGAGCCTGCTCGAACGCATCGCCGATCTGGTGAACGAGAAGAAGCTGGAAGGCATCAGCGAAATCCGCGACGAGTCGGACAAGTCGGGCATGCGCATGGTGTTCGAATTGAAGCGCGGCGAGCTGCCCGAAGTGGTGCTCAACAACCTGTACAAGCAGACCCAGCTGCAGGACAGCTTCGGCATCAATATGGTGGCGCTGGTCGACGGCCAGCCGCGCCTGCTGAACCTGAAGCAGATGCTCGATGCGTTCCTCGCGCACCGGCGCGAGGTGGTGACGCGGCGCACCGTGTTCGAACTGCGCAAGGCGCGCGAGCGCGGCCATATCCTTGAAGGTCTGGCGGTGGCGCTGTCGAACGTGGATGAAATCATCGCCCTGATCAAGCAATCGCAGACGCCGGCCGAAGCCAAGCAGGCGCTGATGGCCAAGGCCTGGCGCTCGCCGCTGGTGGCGGAGATGCTGCAGCGCGCGGCGGCAGACGCCTCGCGCCCGGACGGACTCGCGGCCAATTTCGGCCTGGTCGAAGGCGGCTACCATCTTTCGGATGCCCAGGCGCAGGCGATCCTGGAAATGCGCCTGCAGCGCCTCACCGGCCTGGAGCAGGACAAGATCGTGTCCGAATACAAGGAGGTGATGCTGCAGATCGCCGATTATCTCGACATTCTCGCCAATCCTGCGCGCATCACGGCGATCATTGTCGACGAAATGAACGCGATCAAACAGCAGTACGGCGACAAGAGGAAGAGCGAGATCGAGCTCAATCCGCAGGACCTCGATAACGAGGACCTGATCACGCCGGCCGACATGGTGGTGACGCTGTCGCACACCGGCTACATCAAGTCGCAGCCGCTCGCCGACTACAGCGCGCAACGCCGCGGCGGGCGCGGCAGGCAGGCGACGGCGACCAAGGAAGACGATTTCATCGAGCGCCTGTTCATCGCCAACACCCACGACTACATTCTGTGTTTCTCCAGCCGCGGCCGCGTGTACTGGCTCAAGGTCTACCAGGTGCCGCAGGGCAGCCGCGCCAGCCGCGGCAAGCCCATTGTCAACATGTTCCCCTTGTCGGAGGACGAGAAGATCACCGCCATCCTGCCGGTGAAGCAGTTCGACGATGGGCATTTCATTTTCATGGCGACCGACCAGGGCACGGTGAAGAAGACGCCGCTCTCGGCATTTGCCAACCCGCGCGGCAAGGGCATCATCGCGGTGGAGTTGGACGAAGGCGACTTCCTCATCGGCGTCGCCATCACCGACGGCACGTACGACGTGATGCTGTTCTCCGATGCGGGCAAGGCGGTTCGCTTCGGCGAAGACGACGTTCGGCCGATGGGACGCGCAACGCGCGGCGTGCGCGGCATGAGCCTGGACCTGACGCAGCGCGTGATTTCCATGCTGGTGGCGGAGAACGAAAGCCAGACCGTGCTCACCGCCACCGAAAACGGCTTTGGCAAGCGCACCCCGATTTCCGAGTACACTCGGCATGGCCGCGGCACCAAGGGCATGATCGCGATTCATACGGGCGAGCGCAATGGCAAACTGGTCGGTGCGGTGCTGGTCGAGGAAAAGGACGAGGTGATGCTGGTTTCGAGCAGCGGCGTTGTCATCCGCACCAGCGTCGCGCAGATCCGCGAGCAGGGGCGCTCGACCCAGGGCGTGACGCTGATCAACCTCGACGCCGGCACTCGGCTCGCCGGGGTCGAAAAGGTTCTGGAGTCGGACGACGACAGCGGCGACAACGGTAACGGTGATACGAAGAATATTGTCGCGGACGAGTGAGGCGCGGCGCCGCCGCTTAGGCATCACGCATAGGAGGGGGTAATCGTGACACGGGTGTTCAATTTCAGCGCGGGCCCGGCGGTGCTGCCGGAGACGGTCCTGCAGCAGGCGGCGGACGAGATGCTCGACTGGCACGGCAGCGGGATGTCGGTCATGGAAATGAGCCACCGCGGCAAGGAATTCATTTCGATCCACGCCGAGGCCGAAAAAAACCTCCGCGAACTGCTGGCGGTGCCGGCGAATTACAAGGTGCTGTTCCTGCAGGGCGGGGCGATCGCAGAGAACGCGATCGTGCCGATGAACCTGCTGCGCGGCCGCAGCGTGGCCGATTACGTCAATACCGGGGAATGGTCGAAAAAGTCGATCAAGGAAGCCAAAAAATACTGCAGCGTGAACGTCGCGGCCTCGAGCGAGGACAGGCACTTCACCTATATTCCGCCGCAGGCTAGCTGGAAGCTGTCGAAAGACGCGGGCTACGTTCACATCTGCTCCAACGAGACCATCGGCGGCCTGGAGTACCACTGGGTGCCGGACACCGGCGCGGTGCCTCTGGTGGCCGACATGTCTTCGCATATCCTGTCGCGGCCGGTGGACGTGGCGAAATACGGCTTGATCTACGGTGGGGCGCAGAAGAACATCGGTCCGGCCGGCCTGACGCTGGTGATCGTGCGTGACGACCTGATCGGCCAGGCAGCGCCCTTCACTCCGTCGGCGTTCGACTACAAACAGCAGGCCGAGGCGGATTCCATGTTCAATACGCCGCCCACCTACGCCATCTACATCGCCGGGCTGGTGTTCAAGTGGGTCAAAGCACAGGGCGGGCTTGCAAAGATCGAGCAGCGCAACATCGCCAAGGCCAAGCTGCTGTACGACTACCTCGACCAGAGCACGTTCTTCATCAGCCCGGTCGAGCCGCGCGACCGCTCGCGCATGAACGTGCCGTTCAAGCTCAAAAACGAGGCCCTGGACGAGGAGTTCCTCAAGGGGGCAAAGGCGAACGGCATGGTGCAATTGAAAGGCCACCGCTCGGTCGGCGGCATGCGCGCGTCGATGTACAACGCCATGCCCATCGAAGGGGTGCAGCGGCTGGTCGAGTATATGCGCGAGTTCGAGGGCCGGCATGGAAAATGAGCATGCCTGTGCGCAAGCCGTTTGAAATACTGGTAATGAACAATATCGCCCAGGTCGGACTCAAGCGCTTTCCCGCCGAGCGCTATCGTGTCGTCGAGGCGGCGGCGGATCCCGACGCCATCCTGCTGCGCTCGCAGGATCTGCACGCGATGAAAATAGCAGCTTCGCTGAAGGCGATAGGTCGCGCCGGCGCCGGCGTCAACAACATTCCGGTGAAGGCGATGAGCGAGCATGGCGTGCCGGTGTTCAATGCCCCCGGCGCCAACGCCAACGCGGTGAAAGAGCTGGTGCTGGCGGGCATGCTGATCGGCGCGCGCAAGCTCGCGCCGGCGCTGGAATTCGTGCGCGCGCTCGACGGCGGGGATGCAGCACTGGCGCAGCGGGTCGAGGACGGCAAAAAGCAATTCGCCGGCATGGAACTGGCGCAGCATACGCTGGGCGTCATTGGCCTGGGCAAGGTTGGCCGCCTGGTCGCCGACGCAGCGATTCATCTGGGCATGAACGTGCTCGGCTATGACCCGGCGATCACCGCGGAGGCGGCCCGGGATCTGCCGGCGCAGCTGAAGCGGGTGCAGTCCATTGACGAAGTGCTGCAGGCGAGTGACTTTGTCACGCTGCATGTTCCGCTCCTGCCGCAGACGCGCAATCTGGTGAACGCGCGGACTTTGGAGCTGGTGCGCCCGGGCGCCATCCTGCTCAATTTTTCGCGCGAAGGCATCGTCGACTGCGAGTCCGTGGCGCAGGCGCTCGAAGCGAACAGGCTGAAGTGTTATGTGAGCGATTTCCCGGAAAGCCGGCTGCTCGGCGTGCCCGGCGTGGTCGCACTGCCGCACCTCGGGGCGTCCACGCGCGAGGCCGAGGACAATTGTGCCGTGATGGTCGTGGAGCAGGTGCGCGAATACCTCGAGAACGGCAACGTATCCAACGCAGTCAATTTTCCGGACGCGACCATGCCGCGCGAGTCGCCATACCGCATCGCCATCGCCAACGCCAACGTGCCCAATATGGTGGCGCAGATTTCCGCCACCGTGGCGAAGGCGGGGCTGAATATTCACGACATGCTGAACAAGTCCAAGGGCGGGATGGCCTACACCTTGGTCGACATGGATAGCGCTGCGACGAGCGAGCTGGTGGCGCAGCTGGGGAAGATAGACGGCGTGCTGGCGGTGCGTTATTTGCCGCTGAGGGACTGAGGTGACCATGAAGAAGGAACTGGCCAAGCTGCGCGCGCGCATCGACGCACTCGACGAGCGCCTGCTGCGCACCCTGAACGAGCGTGCGCGGGTGGCGCATACGGTGGGCAGGCTCAAGCAGGGCAAGCAGATTTATCGGCCCGAGCGCGAAGCGCAGGTGCTGCGCGGGATACTCGAAAAGAACGGCGGACCGCTGGGCAAGGAAGCGCTCGCCCGTGTGTACGGGGAAATCATTTCCGCCTGCCGCGCGCTGGAGCAGCCACTCGCGGTGTCCTATCTCGGTCCCGCCGGCACCTTCAGCGAGATGGCGGTGCTGAAGCTGTTCGGCGGCGGCGTACGCGCTTTGCCCTGCACCTCGATCGACGAGGTATTTCGCCAGGCCGAGACCGGCGCCGCCAATTACGGCGTGGTGCCGGTGGAGAACTCGAGCGAAGGCGCAATCGACAGGACGCACGATCTGCTGCTCAGCACGCCGCTCAAGATATGCGCCGAAACGGTGCTGCGCGTGCGCCAGAACCTGATGTCCAAGTCGGGTGTGCTGAAGAAAATCGTGCGCGTTTATTCCCATCCGCAGTCGCTGGCGCAGTGCAACCAGTGGCTGAGCCGCAGCTTGCCCGATGCCGAACGCGTTCCGGTGGCGAGCAACTCCGAGGCCGCGCGGCTCGCTGCGAAAGACGCGGCTGCCGCGGCGATAGCGGGCGATATCGCCGTGGAGCGCCATGGCCTCAAGCTGGCGGCGCGCAATATCGAGGACGACCCGAATAACACCACGCGTTTCCTGGTGCTGGGCGACCACGATGCCGCGCCCTCGGGCAAGGATCTGACTTCTATCGTCATGTCGGCGCCGAACCGGCCCGGTGCGGTGCACGCGCTGCTCACGCCGATCGCCAGGCACGGCGTCAGTATGACCAGGCTGGAATCGCGCCCGGCGCGCACCGGGCGCTGGGACTACATGTTCTACGTCGATGTGCAGGGCCATCGCCAGGATCCCAGGGTGGCGAAGGCGCTGGCCGAGCTGGAAAAGCTCGCGCCGTTCCTGAAGATTCTCGGTTCCTATCCCGCAGCGGTGCTGTAGCGTTTGTTCCCCAACTTATGACGGACATCATGGACATCTGCGAACTCTCCCCCGCCTACGTGCGCGCCATCGCTCCCTATCAACCCGGCAAGCCGATTACCGAGCTTGCGCGCGAGCTCGGGCTGGACGAGCGCACCATCGTGAAACTGGCTTCCAACGAGAACCCGCGCGGTCTCTCGCCCAAGGCGCTTGCAGCGATCAAAGCGGCGCTGCCGGAACTCGCGCGCTACCCCGACGGCTTCGAGCTGACGCAGGCGCTGTCGCGGCGGCTGGGTGTGCCAATGCAGCAGATCGTGCTCGGCAACGGATCGAACGACGTGCTCGAGCTCGCCGGCATGGCGTTTCTCGCGCCGGGCTGCTCCGCCGTCTATTCGCAGCACGCTTTCGCCGTTTACCCGCTGGCGACGCAGGCGCGTGGCGCGCACAGCATCGTCGTTCCGGCGAAGAATTTCGGCCACGATCTCGAAGCGATGCTGGCGGCGATCCGGCCCGACACCCATGTCGTGTTCATCGCCAATCCGAACAATCCGACCGGCACCATGCTGACGGCTGCGGAACTCGAGTCCTTTCTCTCGCGGGCGCCGAAGAACGTGGTCGTGGTGGTGGATGAAGCGTACAACGAGTATCTGGCTCCGGAATTGCGTTGCCCCAGCATCGCCTGGGTCGAGCGCTTTCCCAATCTGATCGTGACGCGCACTTTTTCCAAGGTCTACGGACTGGCCGGCCTGCGCGTCGGCTACGGCGTGTGCCATGCGCAGGTGGCGGATCTGCTCCATCGCGTGCGTCAGCCGTTCAATGTCAATAATCTCGCAATTGTGGCCGCCATCGCCGCGCTTTCCGACGAGGACTTCGTGCGCGAGAGTTACGAACTCAACGTGGCCGGCATGGCGCAGCTTCTCGCCGGGTGCAAGCGGCTGGGACTTGCCTGGATTCCCTCGTACGGCAACTTCGTCACTGTCGAAATCCCGCGTGCGGGCGAGCAGAGCCAGGCCGCCGCGGTGTTTCAGAAACTGCTGCGGCTGGGCGTGATCGTGCGGCCCCTGGCCAATTACGGCATGCCAGATCACCTGCGCGTGACCGTGGGCTTGGCGCAGGAGAACGCGCGCTTCCTGGAGGCCATGGAAGCAGTGCTCAAGGGCTAGCGCGTGGCAGGGCCCCGTCTCGATACCATCGCAATCTTCGGCGTCGGCCTCATCGGCGGCTCGTTCGCGCTCGGGCTGAAAGCGGCGGGCGCGGCGAAGCGGGTCATCGGTCTGGGCCGCAATCCGGCCAATATCGCACATGCTCTCCGGCTCGGCGTCATCGACGAAGCGTCGGAGGATCCGGCCGTCGTGGCCGGCGCCGACCTCGTGCTCATCGCCACGCCGGTGGGTCAGATGGCCTCGGTCATGCGCGCCATCGCCCCGCATCTGGGGTCGGGGACGGTCGTGACCGATGGCGGCAGCACCAAACGCGATGTGGTGGCGCTCGCCTACCGCCTGCTCGGAAAGCGCGCCGCGCAGTTCGTCCCCGGCCACCCGATCGCGGGCGCCGAGCACAGCGGTGTGAGCGCGGCGCGTGCCGATCTATACCAGCGGCGCAAGGTGGTGCTGACCCCTCTGCCCGAGAACAGCGAGCGCAGCATCCGCCGGGTGCGTGCGGCCTGGCGGCTTTGCGGCGCCAGGCTGTTCCGCATGCAGCCGGCCGAGCACGACCGCGTGTTCGCGGCGGTGAGCCATCTGCCGCACCTGCTGTCCTATGCACTGGTGGACCGGGTCGCGTGCCATCCGAACGGAAAGCAGCTGTTCGACTACGCCGCCGGGGGGTTCCGCGATTTCACCCGCATCGCC
>DATKUQ010000604.1:0-19583 GCA_035530495.1 Burkholderiales bacterium | reverse complement strand
GCCATAGCCCAACCGAGGGCCCGGGCTATTTTGCCGCCTACCTGAAGGCGCATTCCATCGACTGGAAGTTGGTGAAAATCGACGCTGGCGCAGCGGTGCCAGACTCTGCGGGGGAATTTTCCGGGCTGGCGTTCATGGGCGGCCCGATGAGCGTCAACGACGACTTGCCGTGGATTCCCGCGGCGCTGCAGCTGATCCGCGCCGCGGTCGAAGAGGGCATTCCGGTGCTGGGTCATTGCCTGGGCGCACAGCTGATGTCCAAGGCGCTGGGCGGGTCGGTCGAACCCAACCCGCAGAAGGAAATCGGCTGGGGCAGGGTGGACATTGCCGATAGCGAGCAGGCGCGCGCCTGGTTCGGCGCCACGCGGAGCTTTCTCGCTTTTCATTGGCATGGCGAGACGTTCACCATCCCGCCTGGAGCCGCCAGCATCGCGTCCAGTCCCCATTGCGCTAAGCAGGCATTCGTTCTGGGCCGCCACCTGGGCATGCAATTCCATGTCGAGATGACGCCGGAGATGGTCCGTGCATGGTGCGACGCGGGCAAGGACGAGCTTGCGCGCTGCGCCTGCCCGACGGTGCAAGCAGCGTGCGAAATCGAAGCGCAGCTACCCGCACGGATCCCGGCCTTGCACGTGGTGGCGGCGCGGCTTTACGAGCGCTGGATCGGCGGATTGAAGCCATGAAGCGCCGCCCGCGCCTGCGCCGCGTGCCGCCTGTCCGCGAAGCGCCGCCAGGCATCTGAGCGGGCGCAGCCATGATGACCCCCAGCGAAATCGTCAGGCAATTGGACCTGCATGTGGTCGGCCAGGCGGATGCGAAAAAGATTCTGGCGGTCGCAGTCTATTCGCACTTCAGGAAATCGGCCGAGCCCAGCGCCGATGCGGTCGAACTGGTCAAGAACAATATTCTGCTGATCGGTTCCACCGGCACCGGCAAGACGCTGCTGTGCGAAACGCTGTCGCGCATACTCGCCGCGCCTTTCGTGACCGCCGACGCCACCACCCTGGCCCAATCCGAATTCGTCAACAATGAAATCGAAGCCATCCTGCAGCGGCTGCTAGACAAGGCCGACGGTGATGTGTCACGCGCGCAGCGCGGCCTGGTATTCATCGACGAGGTGGACAAGCTCAAGGCGGTCAGCGGCCGCTCGCGCGCGGCATCGGGGGAGAGCGTGCAGCACGCGCTGCTCAAGATCATGGAAGGTTCTCAGGTGCGCCTCAAGGGCGGTGAATACATCGACACCACGCAGATCCTGTTCATCTGCGGCGGCGCTTTTGTCGGTTTGTCGGAAATCCTCAAGAACACGCAGACCTACGGTTTTCTCTCGTTTTCCGATAACGACAACCAGGAGATCCTCGGCCGCCTCAATGCGCGGATCAAGCCTACGGATCTGCTCGAGTATGGCCTGGTGCCGGAATTCGCCGGCCGGCTGCCGGTGATCGCCCGGCTGCAGGACCTGTCCAAGCAAATGATGGTCAAGATCATGACTGAGCCGAAAAATTCGATCTATCGCCAATATCGCGAAATGCTGAAAAGCGACGGCGTCGAGCTCGCGATCGCGCCTGCGGTATTCGAGCAGATCGCGGACCTTGCCATGGAATACAAGGTCGGCGCGCGCAGCCTGCGCGGTATTTTCGGGGAACTGATGACCGACGTGCTCTACGCGATTCCGGACAACCCGCGCATACGCAAGGTGGTCATCAACTCGCTGTTCGAACCACCCCGTCTCATGGGGGAGCAGCCCCCCGGCGCCCGGCCCGTCCCGCCGCGCTGAGGGCGTCGCCGCGCGTTTTCCCGCTTGCGCCGGATCAGTCGCGGAAATTCTGGAACTGCAGCGGGATGTCGGCGACGGATTTCTTGACCAGCTGGATCGCCGCCTGCAGGTCGTCCTTCTTCGCGCCGGAAACGCGCACCGCAGTGCCCTGAATGCTCGCCTGCACCTTGAGCTTGGCGTCCTTGATCATTTTGACGATTTTCTTCGCGTGATCGGACTCGATGCCGTTTTTCACTTCGACCGTCTGCTTGATTTTGTCGCCGCTCACCTTTTCGACGTCCTTCGGTTCGAGCGCGCGCACGTCCACGCCGCGCTTGGCGCACTTGCCGGTGAACACGTCCATTAACTGCTTTAGCTTGAAATCGTCGTCGGCATAAACGCTCAACGTGAACTCGGACTGCTCGATGCGGGCGTCGGAGCCCTTGAAGTCGAAGCGGTTGGCGACCTCCTTGTTGCATTGGTCGATCGCGTTCCTGAGTTCGACTTTGTTGACTTCAGAGGTGATGTCGAAGGAGGGCATGGCTGGTCTCCCGTATTAGGTGAATCGACGTTGGCCGCAGGCGCCGCCGCGATGCGGCGGCGAGCTGCCGCTACTTCTTCTGCCGGTTGCGCAGATTCGCCGCCCCACGTGAATCGCCGACTTTCGCCGCCCCATGTGGATTGCGGACTTTCGCCGCCCCCTGTGGATCGCGGACTTTCGCCGCCCCCTGTGGATCGCGGACTTTCGCCGCGATGCGCATGCGCAGCGCGTTCAGGCGGATGAAGCCGGCGGCGTCCATCTGATTGTAGGCGCCGCGGTCGTCCTCGAAGGTGGCGATGTTGGCGTCGAACAGCGAATCCGATTTGGAATCGCGGCCGGCGACGATCACGTTGCCCTTGTACAGCTTGACCCGCACCCAGCCGTTTACGTTCGCCTGCGAGGCGTCGATCATGGTCTGCAGCATGCGCCGCTCGGGGCTCCACCAGTAGCCGTTGTAGATCAATGCCGCATAGCGCGGCATCAGGTCGTCCTTGAGGTGGGCGACCTCGCGGTCCAGACATACCGACTCGATGGCGCGATGCGCGCGCAGCATGATGGTGCCGCCGGGGGTTTCGTAGCAACCGCGCGACTTCATGCCGACGTAGCGGTTTTCCACCAGGTCGAGGCGCCCGATGCCGTGCTTGCTCCCCAGCTTGTTGAGGGTTTCGAGCACGCGCGCCGGCGACAGCTTCCTGCCGTTCACGGCGACGATGTCGCCCTGCTTGTATTCCAGTTCGACATACTCGGCGCGGTCCGGCGCCTGCTCGGGCGACACGGTCCAGCGCCACATGTCCTTCTCCGGCTCTTTCGCCGGGTTTTCGAGGATGCGGCCCTCATAGGAAATATGCAGCAGGTTGGCGTCTGTGCTGTAGGGCGAACCGGCCTTCTTCTTGCCTTCGACAGGGATGCCGTTCTTTTCGGCATAGGCGAGCAGCTTTTCGCGCGACACCAGATCCCATTCGCGCCAGGGCGCGATGACGCGGATGTTGGGCTCCAGCGCGTAGTAGCCGAGTTCGAACCGCACCTGGTCGTTGCCCTTGCCGGTCGCGCCGTGCGAGACCGCGTCGGCGCCGGTCAGACGCGCGATCTCGATCTGGCGCTTGGCGATCAGCGGGCGCGCGATCGAGGTGCCGAGCAGGTACTCGCCTTCGTAGATGGCATTGGCGCGGAACATGGGGAACACGAAATCGCGCACGAACTCTTCGCGCAGATCGTCGATAAAAATCTTCTTCACGCCGAACTGCTTTGCTTTCTTGCGCGCCGGCTCGAGTTCCTCCCCCTGGCCGATATCGGCGGTGAAGGTGATCACCTCGCAGCCATACTGATCCTGCAGCCACTTGAGGATGACCGAGGTATCCAGCCCGCCGGAGTAGGCGAGCACGACTTTTTTCACTACGCTGGTTTTGTTTGACATTTGGCTACTCAAAAAAATGACGAATTCAGACGGTCGGCCATGAGCCGTGGGAGCGCGCTGCGCCGCTTAGCTGACCTTTCCCAAGAGCAGGAATTCCATCAGCGCTTTCTGGCTGTGCAGGCGGTTCTCGGCTTCGTCCCAGACCACGCTTTGCGGTCCGTCGATCACCTCCGCGGACACCTCCTCGCCGCGATGCGCCGGCAGGCAGTGCATGAACAGGGCCTCGGGACCGGCCAGCTTCATCATATCGGCATCGACCTGCCAGTCGCTGAAATCGCGCTTGCGTTCCGCGTCCTCGGCTTCGAATCCCATGCTGGTCCATACGTCCGTCGTGACCAGATCGGCGCCGCGCGCCGCGTCCATCGGATCGGCAAAGTGCTCGAAATACTGCCTGCCGTAGATGCCGGCGCGCTCGGTTTCCACTTCGTAGCCGGGCGGGGTGGAGACGTTAAGCTTGAAGTCGAAGATCGCGGCGGCTTTCATCCAGCTGTTGCAGACGTTGTTTGAGTCGCCTATCCATGCCACCGTCTTGCCGCTGATCGGCCCGCGGTGCTCGGTAAAGGTGAAAATGTCGCCCAGCACCTGGCACGGGTGGTATTCGTTGGTCAGCCCGTTGATCACCGGCACGCGCGACACGCTGGCGAAGCGCTCGAGGATGGCCTGCTCGAAAGTGCGGATCATGACGATGTCGACCATGCGCGACACCACCTGCGCCATGTCCTCGACCGGCTCGCCGCGCCCGAGCTGGGTATCACGCGTGCTCAGAAAGATGGCTGCGCCGCCGAGTTGGTGCATGCCGGCTTCGAACGACAGGCGCGTACGCGTCGATTGCTTCTCGAAGATCATCGCCAGCGTGCGGTCGGTGAGCGGATGGTAGGGCTTGTATTGCTTGAACTGGGCTTTGATCCAGCGCGTGCGCGCGAACAGATGCTCGTATTCCGCACGGGAAAAATCGCTGAAGTGCAGATAGTGCCGTAGTTCCATGATCCGTCTCCAGCTTCAGCCCGCCGACGCGGGCTGGCCGAGAAAGTCCAGAATCAGGGGGCTCAGCCGCTCGACCAGCTGCCGCGCCTCGTCCTGGCTCATGATCAGCGGCGGGAGCAGCCGCACCACCTTGTCCGCGGTGACGTTGATGAGCAAGCCGGCCTCGAGCGCTCGCCCGACGAGTTCCGTGCATGGCCGGTCGAGCTCGATGCCCAGCATCAGCCCCATGCCGCGGATCGCGACCACGCCTTTGGCGTTGGCGAGCGCTGCCTCTAGGCTGGCGCGGATGAAATCTCCGACCCTGACCGCGTTTTCCAGCAGCTTTTCCTGCTCGATGGCTTCGAGGGTGGTAAGTGCGGCGGCGCAGGCGAAGGGATTGCCGCCGAATGTGGAACCATGGTTGCCCGGCTTGAACAGCTCCGCCGCGGCGCCCCTGGCGAGGCAGGCGCCGATCGGCACCCCGCCAGCGAGCCCCTTGGCCAGCGTAACCACGTCCGGATAGAAGTCCGCGTGCTGATAGTAAAACCATTTGCCGGTGCGCCCCAGGCCGCACTGGATTTCATCGAGCATGAGCAGCCACTGGTATTGGTCGCATAATTCGCGCAAGCCGCGCAGGTAGTCGACGTGGGCGAGGTTGATGCCGCCTTCGCCCTGGATCGGCTCGACCAGTATCGCGACGACATTGCGGTTGTTCTGCGCCACTTGGCGCACCGCTTCCAGGTCGTCGTAGGGCACGCGCACGAAGCCGGAGACCAGCGGCTCGAATCCGGCGTGCACCTTGCGGCTGCCCGTGGCCGAGAGCGTGGCCAGCGTGCGGCCATGAAAGGCCTTTTCCATCACCACGATCGCGGGATTCTCGATGCCCTTGCCCTTGGCGTAGAGCCGCGCGATCTTGATCGCGGCCTCGTTCGCCTCGCAGCCGGAATTGCAGAAGAAAACCTTATCCATGCCGCTGATCGCGGCGAGCTTGTCGGCAAGGTTTTCCTGCTCGGTGATCTGGTAAATATTGGAGGTGTGAATCAGCCTGCCGGCCTGTGCGGCCAGCGTTTGCACCAGCTTCGGGTGAGCATGGCCGAGCGTGTTCACGGCGATGCCGCCGAGGCCGTCCAGGTAGCGCTTGCCCTGCGCATCCCACAGCCATACGCCCTGGCCGTGAGTGAATGCCACCGGCAGCCTGGAATAGGTGTTCATTACGTGAGACATCGTCATGCCCTAACAGACTATCGCCATTTTCTTCCCGGGCGGAACACCGTACAGGAACGTAGATTCCTCAGGGGAAGCAAATTTCGGCAGCCTCTGAATTGGGGGATAGAAAAGGGGGAACGCCCCCGTTTTCAGCACCCTGCTAAAACAAAACGCACACGGCGGCAGTTGCCGCCGTGTGCCCGACATTCAGTTGGATAATGTTAGCACACCGCCGCAGCCATTGGCGGCGCGCGCGTCTCGAGATTAACCCGATCAAACCCCAGGTTTGGACTTACTTTGCCGCGGCAAGGTCGGTGCTCTCAGCCGATTGGCGCACCGTGCACTGCAAAATCTCGCAATATTGATACATCTGGCGCAACTTGCGCTCGGCATCGCGTTCATCGCGGCCATGTATCAGCAGCTTGTCCACAATCAACCCGCCGCGCGTGCGTATACGGAAACCGTATTTTGTAATTGCAGAAGACGCCACAAACTCCTCCTCATTCAAGCGCTTAAGCAACTAATAGCATACGCCCTCGATCAACTCAACGCAAATTTATGTTCCAGCGGTATTTTTTCTCATCTGTCGCGCCAATTTTTGTCCCATAGCGTTCAGGCACCGCTCAAATCGCGCGCGCAGGCTGCGTGACGGAAAGCCGAAAACGAAACGGCCGGCATTCAGCCGGCCGCAGCGCACGCAGTGTTCAATTCTCGAATCAGGCCATGGCCTTGATCGCGGCGGACAGGCGGCTCTTGTGGCGCGAGGCCTTGTTCTTGTGAATGATCTTCTTGTCGGCGATACGATCGACGATGGCAGTGGAGCGGTTCAGCGCCTGCTTTGCAGCGTCTTTGTCGCCGCCGGCGATGGCTTTGTTCACGTCCTTGATCGCAGAACGCAGCGTCGAGCGCAGTCCGGAGTTGTGGCGCCGCTGTTTCTCGGCTTGGCGGGAACGCTTGCGCGCCGAATCTGTATTGGCCATGGTGGAACCCAAGTAAGGTACACGAAAGGGCGCAATCATACTGATTTAGTCCCTGTTACGCAAGCGCATTTTAGCTCCGGCATAACGTGCTTGGCGCATTTAGCCTCCGCTGAAACTTCGTTTTAGTTCCGGCATAACGCGGTTTGCGCATTAGCCTCCACTGAAACTTTGTTTTAGCTCCGGCGTAACGCGCTGCGCGCATTAGCCTCCACTGAAACGCCGTTTTCGTATAATCGGGCCCATGAATCTTCTGCGCGCGCTCGCCACGGTGAGCAGCATGACGCTGGTTTCCCGCATCCTCGGCTTCGTGCGCGACGCGGTGATCGCGCGTCTGTTCGGCGCCGGCCTCGCCACCGACGCCTTTTTCGTCGCCTTCAAGATTCCCAACCTGCTGCGGCGCCTGTTTGCCGAGGGGGCGTTTTCTCAGGCTTTCGTGCCCGTCCTGGCGGAGTACAGAACCCGAAAAGGGGAGAGCGAAACCCGGCTGCTGGTCGATCGCGTCGCCACGGCGCTGTCGCTCGCGCTGGTGCTCGTCAGCATCCTCGGCATTGTCGCCGCGCCCTGGATCATCTATGCCAGCGCACCCGGCTTCTCGGCGACGCCGGAGAAGTTCGCGCTCACGGTGGCGATGCTGCGCATCACCTTTCCATACATCCTGTTCATCTCGCTCGTGTCTCTTGCCGGCGGCATCCTCAACACCTGGAGCCGCTTCGCGGTGCCGGCGATCACGCCCACGCTGCTCAACCTGAGTTTCATCTTCTTCGCGCTGGTGCTCAGGCGCTATTTCCATCCACCGGTGATGGTGCTGGCCTGGGCGGTGCTCGCAGGCGGCGTGCTGCAGCTGGCCTTGCAGCTGCCTTTTCTGGCAAAAATCGGTTTTTTACCGCGCCTGCGCCCGGACTTTTCCGACCCCGGGCTGCGGCGCATCGTCAGGCTGATGGGGCCGGCGGTATTCGGCGTTTCCATTTCCCAGCTGTCGATGTTCATCAATACCATATTCGCTTCGTTCCTCGTCACCGGCAGCGTCTCCTGGTTGTATTACGCCGACCGGCTCATGGAGTTCCCCACCGGCATGCTGGGGGTGGCGCTAGGCACCGTCCTGCTGCCCAGCCTGTCAAAATACCATTCGGGCAACGCCAGCGACGCCTACAGCCGTTTGCTCGACTGGGGCCTGCGTCTCACCCTGCTGCTGGCGCTGCCTGCGGCCGTGGCGCTGGCCCTGCTCGCCGTGCCCCTGATCAGCACGCTGTTTCACTATGGCCACTTCAGCGCCGAGGATGTGTGGATGACGCGCCGGGCTCTGGTCGCCTACAGTATCGGCCTGGTCGGCCTGATTCTGGTGAAAGTACTGGCGCCGGGATTCTACGCGCGCCAGAACATCCGCACGCCGGTGAAAATCGCAGTCATCACGCTGGTCGCGACCCAGCTGATGAACCTGGTGTTTGTCTGGCCGCTCAAGCATGCGGGCCTGGCTCTGGCCATAGGCCTGGGGGCCTGCCTCAACGCCGGCATGCTTTACTACAAGCTGCGCCAGCATCGCATCTACCAGCCGCAGCCCGAGTGGGCGCAGTTCAGCTACAAGCTGGGGCTGGCGCTGCTGGTGATGGCTGCGGTGCTGTGGGGCGCGATGGGAAAGGAAAGCTGGTGGCTCGTCGCGGCCTGGCAGCAACGCGCCGTGGGCCTGCTTGGATTAGTGTGCCTGGGCGCCGCCGCCTACTTCGCTACGCTGTGGCTGCTCGGTTTCCGCGTCAAGGATTTTGCCCGGCGTGCTGCTGAATAGAACGAAGCTCGCGATTTAAGGCGTGGAACTGCAATCCCGCCTAGAATCATTCTCCGCGTTTTGTGTCGGTAGGATTTCGACCTCGCTGAGTCTTGTGCATGCTGATCGCGCAGGACGCCTACCCCGCGGCAGATCCTGGCGCGCCTGTTGCGCAAGCTCAAGGGCATTTACCTGCAGTCGGAGGAGGCGCAGAATACGCCGGAGCTGATGCGGCGCATGGTAATGGTGGCACCGCATGCGGCCGAGGAGGTGCGCGACCGGGGCCTCGCCTATTACAGGCTCGATTGTTTCCGCGCGGCGCTCGCTGATTTGCAGGACTATCCGGAGCGGCACCCGGATGCACCGGATGCGGACGAAATCGGGTGCAAGGCGGCCGCGCTGCGTGTGGCGTGCGCAAGTCTGAACTAATGCGGCGGTCTTGAATCCAACCGGTGCGCAAGGGTCCTATAACATTTTCGTTTGCACGCAAATTCTTGAATTCAACAGTTGATTTGACAGCCATTTGAAATTAATCCCCGGCAGGAGGTAGACGATGAAACTAGACAGCGCGAGCTTCGGCAACAATCAGCGCATTCCCGGCGCGTACGCGTTCGCCGTGCCGCATGCGACCGACCACATTACGCTATCTACGAACCGCAACCCGCAGCTTGCCTGGAGCGGCGCGCCGGCAGGGACCAAATCGTTTGTCCTGATTTGTCACGACTACGATGTGCCGAGCAAGGGCGACGACGTAAACAAGGAGGGGCGCAGCGTTCCGGCCAGTCTCCCGCGCGTGGATTTTTACCATTGGCTGCTGGTGGACATTCCGGCAAACATGAGCGCGATAGCGGAGGCCGAGTTTTCCGACGGCGTCAGCGCGCGCGGCAAGCCTGGACCCGAGGCGAAATACGGCGCGCGCCAGGGACTTAACGACTACACCGGGTGGTTCGCCGGCGACAAGGACATGGGCGGCGACTACTTCGGCTACGACGGACCCTGCCCGCCGTGGAACGACGAGATCGTGCATCACTATGTGTTCACGCTGTATGCGCTGGACAGCGCGCGCTGCGCGGTGAGCGGCGCTTTCAAGGGCGCTGAAGTGTTGAAGGCGATCGAAGGGCATGTGCTCGCCGAAGCCAGCCTCACCGGCACCTACACGCTCAATCCCAAGCTGGCTTAGCGGTCGATGGAAAAAGCAGCATGAGGAAATTCGATCCGCGGCCGAGACCAGCGTTCAGGCCGAGACCGGTGTTCGCGGCGTTCGCGCTGATATCCATTGGGCTGATCGCGGCGGCGCTGGCGGTGCAGTATCTCAAAGGCGAGGCGCCGTGCCCGCTGTGCGTGCTGCAGCGCGCCGGTTGCGTACTCATCGCGCTGATCGCGTTGGTGGCGACAATCCACGGGCCGCGCCGCCGCGCCGCCGCCGGTTACAGTGCAGCCTTGGCGCTGACCGCCTTGGCCGGCTTCGGTGTCGCGCTGCGCCACGTGTGGCTGCTTTACCACCCGAAATTCGGCTGCGGCATCGATCAGCTGGAGCAGATCGTCAACAATCTGCCCACGGCCAAAATGCTGCCTTGGTTGTTCCACGCGAGTGGCGAGTGCAGCGCGCTGCATGAACCGCTGCTGGGTCTGCAGCTGCCGGAGTGGTCGCTTATCTGGTTTGGCTTGCTGCTTGTTGCAGCGATAGTTTTCGCATTCAAGTATTCGTCCGCGGCGCGCGGCACCGCGGCGATTTGAGTTTCGCCACGCTCGGCACGGCTCCGATTCGGGTTCCGTAGGCGGTGGAAAGCCGCTATAATTCAGGATTTTAGCTTCCTACAGCCGATCCTGAACATGCGCGTTTGCCGCACCATCTCCGCCCCCAGTCGGTCGCCGAGCGCGCTGACCATAGGCAACTTCGACGGCGTGCACCGGGGCCATCAGGCGATGCTTGCGCGGCTCAGGGAGCGGGCGCGTGCGCTCGGCCTGCAGGCCTGTGTGCTCACGTTCGAACCGCATCCGCTCGAACTGTTCTCGCCGCAAACCGCACCGACGCGGCTCACCTCGCTGCGAGAGAAGCTGGAATTGCTTGCGGCGCATGGCGTCGAGCGCGTGCAGGTTTGCCGGTTCAATCGCGCCTATGCCAGCCGCTCGCCGCAGGACTTCATCGAGCAGCAGCTGCTCGCGGGGCTGGGAATGCACTGGCTGCTGATCGGCGACGATTTCCGTTTCGGCGCGCGCCGCGCCGGCGATTTCGCGCTGCTGCAGGAGGCTTCGCGCAAACACGGTTTCGGCCTGGAGGCGATGCCGACGGTGGCGCAGGGGGGTGTGCGCGTATCGAGCTCGGCGGTGCGCGCAGCGCTCGCTGCGGGCCGACTGGCCGAGGCCGAAGCGCTGCTCGGCCGGCCCTACAGCATCAGCGGGCGGGTGGTGCATGGCGACAAGCTCGGCCGGCAGATTGGTTACCCCACGGCGAACGTACAGCTGCGGCACAACCGGCCGCCCTTGTCCGGAATCTTTGCCGTGCGCACGCTCGACGCGCAAGGGCGCAGCTACGACGGCGCCGCGAGTCTGGGACTGCGTCCGACCGTCGACGACAGCGGGCTGGCCAAGCTGGAAGTACATTTATTCGATTTTGCCGGCAACCTCTACGGCCAGCATCTGCGCATCGATTTCCTGCACAAAATACGTGACGAAGAAAAATTCGCCGATCTCGACGCCTTGAAAGCGCGCATTGCCCGGGATTGCGCGATAGCCAAGGAGTTATTGGCTGCGAAAGAGCGTGCATGAACGCTGCAGTCGTGGCGCGCTGGCGCCCCCGCGCCAATGTACCTGAACCCGACCCGACCAATCCAATCTTTAGAAATTGAAAATGGCTGATTACAAGAACACGCTGAATCTTCCCGACACGCCTTTCCCCATGCGCGGCGATCTCGCCAAACGCGAGCCGCAGTGGGTGCAGAAATGGCAGGAAAAGAAAATCTACGAGGCGATACGCGCCGCGTCCAAAGGCAGGCCGAAGTTCATCCTGCACGATGGCCCGCCCTATGCCAACGGCGATATCCATCTCGGCCACGCGATCAACAAAATTCTCAAGGACATCATCGTCAAGTCGCGCAACCTGGCCGGCTACGATGCCGTCTATGTGCCCGGCTGGGACTGCCACGGCATGCCGATCGAGCGCGAGATCGAAAAGCACCACGGCAAGCACCTGCCGGTGGAGAAGACGCAGAGCCTGTGCCGCGCCTATGCGGCGGAGCAGATCGAACGGCAAAAGCGGGATTTCCGGCGCCTGGGCGTGCTCGGCGACTGGGACCATCCCTATCAGACCATGGCCTACGGCAACGAGGCCGACGAAATCCGCACGCTGGGGAAGATACTGGAGAAGGGGTATGTCTACCGCGGCCTGAAGCCGGTGAACTGGTGCTTCGACTGCGCATCCGCCTTGGCCGAGGCCGAAGTCGAGTACGCTGACCGCAAGGACTCCGCCATCGATGTCGGCTTCCCTTTTGCCGAGCCGGAAAAAATCGCCAAGGCCTTCGGTCTCGCCGGACTGCCCGCCGATAAGGGCTGGATCGTCATCTGGACCACCACGCCCTGGACCATCCCCGCTAATCAGGCGCTGAACGCGCACCCGGAGCATGTCTACAACCTGATCGAAACCGAGCGCGGGCTGCTGATACTGGCCGCGGACCTGCAGGACGCTTGCCTCGCGCGCTACGGGCTTGCGGGCAGGGTGCTCGCCTCGTGCAAGGGCAAGGCGCTCGAGCTGATCGCGTTCCGTCACCCGTTCTACGAGCGGTTGGCGCCGGTGTATCTGGGTGAATATGTAACGCTGGATACCGGCACCGGCATCGTTCACAGCGCGCCCGCATACGGCGTGGAGGACTTCGATTCCTGCCGCCGCTATGGCATGAAGGACGAGCAGATCCTCACGCCGGTGACGGCAGACGGGAAATACGCTTCTTCACTGCCCTTCTTCGGCGGCCTGACGATCTGGAAGGCCAACCCCGAGGTGGTGAAGAAGATCGAGGAAGTGGGCGCATTGTTCCACGCCGAAGATCACGTGCACAGTTACATGCATTGCTGGCGCCACAAGACGCCCATCATTTACCGCGCCAGCACCCAGTGGTTCGCCGCCATGGACGAGCCGCCGGGTTACAAGGGCGCGAAGCCGGCGGAGTCCTTGCGCGCAACCGCCTTGCGCGGCATTGCAAACACACGCTTTTACCCGGAGTGGGGACAGGCGCGCCTGCGCGGCATGATCGCCAATCGTCCCGATTGGACGCTTTCGCGCCAGCGCCAGTGGGGCGTGCCCATGCCTTTTTTCGTCGACAGGGAAACGGGCGAGTTGCATCCGAACACTCTGGACCTGCTGGAACAGGTGGCCAAGCGCGTGGAGCAGGGCGGCATCGAGGCCTGGCAGACGCTCGATCCGAAGGATCTGCTGGGCACCGATGCGGCGCGATACGTCAAGATCAAGGATACACTCGACGTATGGTTCGATTCGGGCTCGACCCATCAGACGGTGATGGGCGGGCCCGATGGCCACAGCACAACGGCGGGTTCGCACGGGGCACAGCTGCAATTCCCGGCCGACCTGTACCTGGAAGGCTCCGACCAGCATCGCGGCTGGTTCCATTCGTCGCTGTTGGTGTCGTGCATGCTGAATGGCGTGCCGCCCTACAAGAGCCTGCTCACGCACGGCTTCTTCGTCGATGGTCAGGGCCGCAAGATGTCCAAGTCGCTGGGCAACACGCTCGAGCCGCAGAAGATCGCAGGCAGCCTGGGCGCAGAAATCCTGCGCCTGTGGGTGGCGGCGACCGATTATTCGGCGGAACTGTCGATTTCCGACGAAATCCTGAAGCGTGTGGTCGAGAGCTATCGCCGCATCCGCAACACGCTGCGTTTCCTGCTTGCCAACACCGCCGACTTCGACCCCGTGGCGCACGCGCTGCCGCTGGAGGACTGGCTGGAGATCGACCGCTATGCGCTGGCGCTGGTGCAGTCGCTGCAGCGGGAAATGGCGCGCGACTACGGCAACTACGACTTTCATTTCGTGGCACAGAAGCTGCAGGGTTTCTGCTCCGAGGATCTGGGCGGGTTTTACCTCGACATTCTCAAGGACCGCTTGTACACGGCCGGCAGGGATTCGAAGGCGCGACGCTCTGCGCAGAACGCGCTATACCAGATCCTGCAGCGCCTGGTGCGGCTGATGGCGCCGATTCTTTCCTTCACCGCAGAAGAGATCTGGTCGCTCGCCGGCGGTGAGGGCGAGACTGTGTTTACCCATACCTGGGACGAATTCCCGGCCGCCGATATTGCGCAGCCGCTGCTGGAGCGCTGGGCAAGCATCCGCAGCGTGCGCGCCGAGGTGCAAAAGCAGCTGGAGGAGGCGCGCGCCGCCGGGAAGATCGGCTCGTCGCTGCAGGCCGAGGTCGAAATCCGTGCGGGCGGCGACAAGCTGACACTGCTGCAGTCGCTGCAAAACGACCTGCGTTTCGTGCTGATCACCTCGAGCGCGAAGCTCACGCCGGTGGCGGCGGCCGCCGACGAGGCGGTGATCGTTAGCGCCAGCGCGCACGCCAAATGCGGGCGTTGCTGGCATTATCGCGACGATGTCGGCGCCGATGCGGCCCATCCCGGACTCTGCGGCCGCTGCGTCTCCAATCTGTATGGCACCGGCGAAGCGCGGACGCATGCGTAAGCTAGCGCTCTGGTACGCTGTAGCGCTGTTGGTCGTGCTGTTGGACCAGCTGAGCAAGCACTGGGTCAGTTCCAGTTTTTCTTACGGCGAGGTGCGCGCCTACACCGGATTTTTCAATCTGGTGCTGACCTACAACAAAGGCGCGGCGTTCAGCTTCCTCGCGGCCGCCGCCGGCTGGCAGCGCAGCTTGTTCATAATCATCGCGCTGGTCGCCATTGTCGTGATCGGCGTGCTGCTGGCGCGCCATGCGGGCGAGAAATTGTTCTGCTTCGCGCTCGCGCTGATCCTGGGCGGGGCGACGGGCAATGTGCTCGACCGCATGCTGTTGGGCTATGTCGTCGACTTTCTCGATTTTCACGTCGCCGGCTGGCACTGGCCGGCGTTCAACCTGGCCGATTCGGCGATTACCCTGGGCGTGGTGTTGTTGGTCGCCGACAGCCTTTTTCCGCGGGCCAGCCGGGCGAGGGCGGCGCGATGAGCGCGCGTAATGACCTCGGCCGGCGCCTCGTCCGCTCATTCATAGGGGATGAAGTATGGAAGTCCTGCTAGCCAATCCGCGCGGCTTCTGCGCCGGGGTCGAACGCGCCATTGCCATCGTCGAGCGCGCGCTGGAATTGTACGGCGCGCCGATCTACGTGCGCCACGAAGTGGTGCACAACAAGTTCGTGGTCGATGACCTGCGCGCCAAGGGCGCGGTGTTCGTCGATGAACTGAATCAGGTGCCGGCCGGCAGCACGGTGATTTTCAGCGCTCATGGCGTGGCACCGGCGATACGGCGCGAGGCCGAGGAAAGGGGCCTCAAGGTGTTCGATGCCACCTGCCCGCTGGTGACCAAGGTGCACGTCGAGGTCGCCAAGATGCACGAGCAGGGCCACGGCATCGTCATGATCGGCCATCGCGGGCACCCCGAGGTGGAGGGCACCATGGGGCAGGCGACGGGCGGCATGTACCTTGTCGAGACGGTTGCGGACGCCGAGCGGCTCGAGGTCGAAGAGCCTGATCGGCTCGCCTACGTCACCCAGACCACGCTGTCGGTGGACGATGCCGCCGCCATCGTCGACGCTCTGAAGCGGCGTTTTCCGAGCATCGTCGGACCGAAGAAGGACGACATCTGCTATGCCACGCAGAACCGCCAGGACGCGGTGAAGGTCATGGCGCCGCAATGCGATCTGGTAATCGTCGTCGGCTCGCCCAACAGTTCTAACTCCAACCGCCTGCGCGAAGTCGCGCAGACGCTGGGCGTGGAAGCACGCATGATCGACGACGCGTCCGAACTGCGCCCCGAATGGCTGCGGGGCCGCGAGCGCATCGGCGTCAGCGCCGGGGCCTCCGCGCCGGAAGTGCTGGTGATGGAAGTCATCGCTCGGCTGCAGGAACTGGGCGCAAAGCGGGTCAGTCAGTTGCAAGGCAAGGAGGAGGGCGTGACCTTCCCCTTGCCCAAGGGGCTTTCCGCGACCGGCTGAGAACGCGCCACAAAGCGAAGCCTGCATGGGCGACTTGTTCAAGCGACGATGCGGGCTTCTGCCTTCGGCTCAGACAGAGTGGCAGGAAGCGAGCTTGCGCAACGGCTTGGCGGCAGATTCCCTCGGTTTGCCCGCGGCGGCAGTGAACTAGCCGGACAGACCGCAGGGGCGAGGGCGGTGCGTGGAATTAGACAAAGTCGAAAATTCAATTTATAATACAAACATGGAGTTACAAAAGCACACTCGCGAAAGCGTAGCGCAATTATTGCGCAGCCATGGTATCAATCCGACGCATCAGCGCATCGAAATTGGCCATGCCCTGTTCGAAAATTCCCGGCACCCGTCGGCTGACGAGATCCTGGCGATTGTCAATGCGCGTAACACCGAAAGCTCCAAGGCGACGATCTACAATACGCTCAAGCTGTTTCTGGAAAAGGGGATAGTGCGCGAACTTATCGTCGACCCGAACAAGGTGTTTTACGATCCGAACACCAGCGTGCACCATCATTTCTATGACGTCGCCACCGGAGAGTTGACTGACATCCCGGCCACAGGCGTTCATATCGAGGGTCTGCCGCCCTTGCCTCCGGGTACGGTCACGGAAGGCATAGACATCATCGTGCGCACCCGTCCGGGGCGCTGATAGGAGCACGCTGGGCGCGACTTCCGGTTCGGCCAGGACATCATAGCCATAGCATCTGTCTTGTGAGCGCTCGCGCCAGCGCATATAATGGGCGCCCTTCCTCTGATGCTCCCGTTCGTATTGGCGCGTTTCGTTAGGCTCAGCCGGGTTAGCTCAGTTGGTAGAGCAGCGCATTCGTAATGCGAAGGTCGGAGGTTCGACTCCTCTACCCGGCACCAGAACAGTGATGGCGCGCGTCCGCCGCGCTTACGGCGCAGCGCCTGTATGGGGATAACCGGCGGTGTCAAGCGCTTCGCTCCATCCCTGCTCGGAGTAGCCTTTCCGGACGTCGATGCCGACCACCAGCACCGGTACCTGGGCCGCGCCTACTAGTTTGACGAGTGCGTCGATGTCATGCTGCGTGGCGACGACTTTCTCCGTGTAAGGTATGCCACGCTTCTTCAGATAGCCGAGGCCATCCTTGCACGCATTGCCGCACTGCTTGGATGTGTATACGGTGACCGGAAATTTTTTTACGGCCTGTTGCATGGCATAGGATTGATCCAGCGCGGACGGCGCTTCGCCGGCACCCTGGCCGGCCATGCCCATCTTCTGCACAGTCTTCGCGTCGGCGGGTGGCGCCGTGTCGCTGTAATGCACGTTGCCGCTTTCGTCCGTCCAGCGATAAAGCGTGGACGCGGCCGCTGCCGCAAGAGAGAAAGCGAGGAGACTGAATGCAAGGAGTATGCGCATAGAGCACCTGGTCAGTAGCTAAGCTCTGGCGCGCCGCAAGATCGGCGGATCCACTGCGAATCGCCCCTTTTTTGTTGCTGTCGCGCAGGTATTCATAATAGCACGGCGCTGCAGCCGCGCTTTCACTTCGAATACGTGCACACAGCGTCGTTTGCGATAAGCGTGACGCGTAGACCCGGCCGACAGCGACCGCGGGTGCGTCGCCCCCGCTCGTTCACCGTCGCCGCAAAGTATGGCCGGCGCGTGCCGTGAGGTCGCGCTTTTCCGGAGCATGTTCTTGCGCATTGCGCTGAATGCGGTCAGAATCAAAAAACGCTTCTTGACACCGCGCGCGCTGATTGATTTTGGCTTTCAATACCTTATCCGTGGCAGACGTAGACAGAAACGCGCATTCCGACGCCCTGCCGGATTTCCGCAATCTGGGCGTTGCGGTGCGTATCCTGCTGCTTTCCAATATCGCCGGCTTCGCCGCCGCACTGATCCAGTCCGGTGGCGCGGCGCAGTTTGCTTATCAGTTCATGGCATTGGCCGCAGCGCTCGAGCCGGTGCTGCTGCTGTCGCTGGTGTCGCTGTACGCCCTGTCGAAATGGCTGGCGCGTCTGCCCTATGGCTGGGGCGTTGCCGCCGTGGTCTTGCTGGCGATGTCTTGGACGGCGGCGGTGCTCAATGCCGGCGTGCTCCTTGGCAATGCGATCACGCCATTCGGCTTGGTGCGGGCCTGGATCCTGTGCGCGCTGCTTACGGCGTTCCTGCTCGCCTACTTCTTCTGGCGCAAGCGCGCCTTCTCGCCTGCGCTGACCGACGCCCGGCTGCAGGCATTGCAGGCGCGCATCCGGCCGCATTTCCTGTTCAACAGCCTCAATGCCGTGCTCTCGCTCATACGCAGCGACCCCAAGCGCGCCGAGGAGACGCTGGAAGATCTGGCGGAACTGTTCCGCACGCTGATGCAGGACAACCGGCGCCTGACCACCCTGGCCGAGGAGTTGGCGCTTTGCCGCCAATACCTCAATCTGGAGCAATTGCGCCTGGGCGAGCGGCTGCGCGTCGAATGGGACATAGCGACCATGCCGGGAGATGCGCTGGTGCCGCAATTGCTGTTGCAGCCGCTGGTGGAAAACGCGATCTTCCATGGCATCGAGCCGGGCATCGAGCCGGGCACGGTGCGCATTTGCCTCGCGCGGGACAAGAACCAGGTGCGGCTGCTGCTCACCAATCCCTACCACCCGGATTACCAGCACCGTGCCGGCAACCGCATGGCGCTCGCCAACATCCGCGAGCGCCTGGCGCTGCATTTCGACGTCGAGGCGAACCTGCACACGGAAGTGGTGGGCGACAGCTTCGAGATCCGCATCGTGCTGCCGTACCGGGGGAAGGAGTGAGCAGGGCGCCGTGGGCGCGGCGCTCCACCGGTCGTGGCAATGCCGGCCGGCTGCGTGCGACCAGGCAAGCACATTCACATTTCACGGCTGGGAAAACGGGAGAAAGGGACTAATGCACTCGGATCAGAGAAGGCCGGTACTGGGGATCATCGGCGGCAGCGGCGTCTACGACATCGACGGCCTCGCCCACAAGCGCTGGGAGAACGTTTCTTCCCCGTTTGGCGACCCTTCGGATGCGTTCCTGTGCGGCGAGCTCGACGGCCAGGCCATGGTATTTCTGCCGCGCCACGGACGCGGGCACAGGATCCCGCCCTCCGAGATCAACTTCCGCGCCAACATCGACGCGCTCAAGCGCCTGGGCGTGACCGACGTCGTTTCGGTCAGCGCCGTGGGCTCGCTGCGCGAGCATCTGCATCCGGGAATGTTCGTCATCGTCGACCAGTTCATCGACCGCACATTCGCGCGCAACAAGAGCTTTTTCGGAACCGGCCTGGTGGCGCATGTATCCATGGCGCGCCCTGTCTGCAACCGCCTGGGCGAGCACCTCGAGGCGGCGGCGCGCGCAGCCGGCATCGACACGGCGCGCGGCGGCACCTATCTGGTGATGGAAGGGCCGCAGTTCTCCAGCCTGGCCGAATCCGAGCTGTATCGCAGCTGGAACTGCGACGTCATCGGCATGACCAATATGCCCGAAGCCAAACTCGCGCGCGAGGCCGAGATGTGCTACGCGACCGTGGCCATGGTGACCGATTACGACTGCTGGCATCCGAATCACGACGACGTGACCGTGGATGCGATTATAAAGGTGCTGCTCGCCAACGCGGACAAGGCGCGCGCGATGCTGAAACAGGCGGCGCCCAGGATCAGGGACGACACGCACGCCGAGCGCTGCAGCTGCCGCAGCGCGCTCGGGCATGCGCTGATCACCGCGCCCGAGGCGCGCGACGCGGACATGGTGCGGCGGCTGGACGCGGTGGCCGGGCGCCTGCTGGATCCAAAATGACGCAATGAGGAAAACAACACCATGACGATCAAGTCGCTCATCCGCACCGTGCCCCACTATC